>JAUVTH010000167.1 GCA_030601615.1 Gemmatimonadota bacterium | reverse complement strand
GGAAGGCGAGGTCCAGGCGTCGGCCGATGCGGGCGTGTTTAATGCCCTGGCCGAGTCCGGTGGGCTCAAGGCGAGCGGAGCGTTCCCGTTCGACTACCAATATCTGGTCTTTCACAGCGGATCCAGCGATGTGGTAGCCGTGTGGGCGGCTGCCAGCGTGGAGGCCGGCCGGATCAGGGGCGTTTTCGACGGAGGTTGGCGCTATTCGCTGTCGCTCGGGCTCGAGCTGTTTCAAAACGACTCGCTCGTGGCGAGCAAGGTCCGGCGCACGGATTTCCTGTTCAGCGCGCAGGTGGCCGACACGACGAGGGACGGATTCCCGCTGCAGACCATGGTGAGCGTGCCGCCAGGTGACTACGAGTGCCGGCTCGTCGTCAAGGACCTGAACTGGCCGGACGACCGATCCGTCAACGTGATCCGTGGAAAGCTGACGATCCCGGCGTTCGACGTGAGCCGGCCGGTGGTCAGCTCCATAGCCGTGGCAGCGGACTCGAGCGGCACCTTCAAGCCTGCCGTGGGCGTCGCGCTGCAGCTCAACGCAGCCGCCATCGTTGAGAAGGCGGCTCGCCCGTTCATCTACTTCGAGGTCTACGGCCTCACACCCGGAGCGAGTTACAGGGCCGAGATCAAGCTGGCCTCCACGTGGGTCTCACGGGGCAGGGGAGAGACGTTCCGCGGCTCGTACGAGCCGTTCCAGATGCAGTACCGCGGTTCCGTTTCCGCAGATCCCACGGTGCCCGTTCGCGCCGTCATGCGGCTGGACACGCGGGACGCGGACCCCGGCCCGTACGAGGTCCGGGTCCGCATCACGGACCTGGAGACCGGAGAGCGGAGCGACGTGCGCAAGGCGCCACTGAAGATTCGGGCACGGACGACCCGGTCCTCACCGATCACCGAAATCGAGGTCCGGAGCGAGGGAGGTTCGGAGGGAGGGTGAGGATGATCCGAGTACTGTCGTTGTCGGCTCGAGGAACGGTGATCGCCGGTCTGGCGACGCTTCTAGTGACTGCGGGGTTCGTGGCGGAGGCCACGGCGCAGACCATGCCCGCCCCCGTCTACTACGAGCTCACCAACAACGGGTACGAGAAGCTGGCCAATCGCATCTCGAAGAAGCTGGAATTCCGGTCCAATCCTGATAGCGACGACGTACAGTCTCTCCTGGACCGGTGGGAACGGGAGGAAGGTGGCCCGGACAGTGGCTGGGACTACATCACTGTCGCGAGGTTGTGGCTCCGTGCCGGAAGAGCCGCCGAGGCAGAAATGGCGTTGATGGAGGCGGAGGAGTCGGGCGAAGTGGCGGCGCCAATCCTGCTTCTCGACCAGGCGCGGGTCGCTTTCATGAGCGGGCAGCGGGATCTCGCCGCCGAGGCATACTGGAAGGGCTGCTCCGAAGCCGGTGAGACCGCGTACCGTGAGTACTGGCTCGACATCGAGTCCCTGGCGACTCCGGAGGAGATGGAGGACTGGGATCGCTTCCGGCGACTGCCGATCACGCAGACCGACCTGTGTCGCCATCTGAGAGTGTTCTGGAACGAGCGTGCGCTGGCCTCGGCGATGGAAGTGAGCCAGCGGATATCCGTGCATTACGCGCGTACCCGGTTCGCTTTCGACAACTACCGGCGCCGGGGTGGGAAGAAGGGGCCGACGTTTTCCAACAGACTCGGGCGGCCGACGAACTCGGCGTTCGACGATCGAGGCCTCATCTACGTAAGGATGGGAGAGCCGGACCGCATGACGACGTTCGCCGGGAACCCATCCATCGGCCAGAACGCCGTGAGTGCCGAGTGCTATCAGCCCAACGAGAGCTGGGCCTATGACTATCCAGGCGAAACACGGGTGTTTCATTTCTCGACCATGTCGGGAGTCGATGACTACTGGATGATCGAGAACCTCGGGCTCGTCTACCGGTGCGGGGACCCGAGCGCCTCGCTGGGCGGGTCAGCCGGAGCACAGGTGACGGGGGTTCTGTCGCCGGTCAACGAGAATCGCTTCGTCGCGCTCGGCCCCGCGGCCGGCCTGGTTCTCCAGGACCTGTACCGCTCGCGTCAGGGGGTGGACCCTCGGTACGCGAGGATCGCGCAGCAAATGGACGATCAGCTCGGCCAGGGAGTCTTCAATCCGAGCACCACGATGTCGTTCGGTTCGGAGGCGTTGGACTCGCAGCGGATCCTGCATGAGGAGCGAGCGTGGACGAGCGCCGACGGGAGCTTCGCGATCGACTCCGTTCCCGACCGGCCCCCTGTCGCTACCGACACGAGACTCCTGGTGGAGGAGTTGCAGTTCAGGAGTCCCCGGGAGGGGCTGAATCGGGTGTGGATCAACGCGGTGGTGGAAGCCGAGAGGCTCACCCCCACCGAGACTCCCGATGGCCGCTTCCGGTACCGCGTGGAGGTCCGGTGGGTTCTGGTGGACGAGGTCGGAGAGTCGCTTACGTACAATTCGGCCTTCGAGACGACCGTGCCACGCAACCTGGGCCGTGACGAGAGCCTGCCCATCCGACTGGCCGCCGATCTATCGCCGGGACAGTACAGGTACGCACTCCTCGTGCGGGACGCGCAAATTCGGGCTGGACAGCCACTGCGATCGGGCAACTATCGCCGCGCCGACCTGAGCGTGCGTGAGCTGAGCGCGGGGGCGCCGGCGCTGTCGGACGTGGCGGTCGCCGCGGATTCGGGAGGTGCGTGGTCGCCAGGGGGCGGAATCCGGCTGCGGCCGAGCCCGGCCCACCTGACCGGCGCTGACGGCATTGCCTTCGTGTACTACGAGGTCTACAACCTGACGCCGGGGGGACAGTACACGACCCGGGTGCGCCTCGAGCCGGACGACAACGACGCGGGCGATCCGTTCGAGCTCTCGTTCCCGAGCGACGGAACGACCGATCGCAGCCGGATGTCCAGGCGGTTCCTGCGCCTGGACTTCCGCGACACCGACCCGGGCCGGTACGTGATGGAGGTCACGATCACCGACGAGGAGACCGGTGCCTCGACGTTGCCGTACTACACGGCGGTAACCGTCAACCGGTCGATTCCCTGACCGGAGAGTGGCCGTGATGCGGGGGATCGTGGTCCGGTTCCCGCTTTTGCGCAGGGCCGGAGCGACCACGGCGTTCGCCGCTTTCCTTCTGCTATGCGCGCCTCCGCCATCTCTCTCCCAATCCATGCCTGGGCAGGCATATCACGATCTTCTCTCGCAGGGCCACGACCGGCTTGCCCGGGATCTGACGCGGCTCCTGGATCTTCGGTCGCGTCCGGATCGCGACGACATCGAGGACTTTCTCGAACGGTGGGACGACGAGGCGGACGGTCCCGAGTCCGGCTACGACTGGCTTGCCGTAACACGAATGTGGCTGCGAGCAGGCGAGGCGAATCGGGCGGAGTCCGCTCTTCGCCGCACCGAGGCTCGGGTGCCCGAGGCTGTTTACCGTCTCGACCGCGCACGGATTGCCTTCCTCAAGGATGAAGTGGAAGGCGCCTCCGACTACTGGAGGGCGTGCGAGATCGCCGACGAGACGGCGGCCACCGAGGTGTGGCTCGACGTAGAGGTACTGGCCACGCCGGACGAGCTCGAAACGTGGAGTCGCCTCACGACCCTTCCCGCCGCCGACAGGAACGCGTGTGCGTTCTTCCGGCGCTTGTGGAACCGTCGGGCCGCCGCATCAGGCATGGCCGTGGACGAGCGGATCCTGGCGCACTACACGCGGACCCGGTACGCGCTCGAGTACTACAGGCGGAGGGGTCGCGTGAGGCCGCGATTCTCCGTTCGGCTCGGCCGGCCGGCCAACTCGGTGTACGACGACCGGGGATTGCTGTACGTGCGGATGGGAGCGCCCGATGAGGTGGCTGCCCACGCAGGCAGTCCTTGCATCGAGCCCAACGTGTCGTGGGCATACGACCGTCCTGGCGGATTCAGGATGTACCATCTCTCACCACTCGGCGGGACCGACGACTGGTACCTGCTCGAGAACCTGGCGATGGTGTACCGGTGCGGCATCTGGGACCGCAACCCGATGGTCGCCATCTCGCCACTCCTGCTGGACATACCGGGACAGCCGTTCCACGACCTGTACATGTCCCGCATGGGGCTCGACCCGGCCTATGCACGGATCGCCAATCACGCGCTCAATCTCGCCGGCGACGATTTCGGCACCATTCGACTCGCCGAGGAGCTGACGGACGAGCGAGACTGGACCTGGGCGGACGGGGAATACGCCGTGGCCAGCGTGCCCGAGCGGCCTCCCGTGGACCTCAGCGTGAACTTCGGCCTCGAATGGCTGAGTTTCCGGGCCCCCCGG
>JAUVTH010000142.1 GCA_030601615.1 Gemmatimonadota bacterium | reverse complement strand
CGCCGCCCATTCCCTCGTACTTCGTCGTCGCCACGACGGTGCCGATCACCCGGGCCAGCTTCACAGGCCCTCCAGGCGTGATCCGAACCGGGTCGCAGCTGAGAGATTGCCCCAGATTTCCGGATGGAGCTGCGAGATCACGACCTTTCGGACCAGGAGCCCGGGCCGAACTGCCTCGCACCCGATCTCGACCGCCGCCTCGACGTCGGCCACGAGCCCCGAGTACAGCACGATGCCCTTGCCACCCAGGCCGTCGGCCATGCGGATCTCGAGGAGACGGACCTCGGCGCCCTTGATACCGGCATCGGCCGCGTGGATCGCCGCGGCTACGGTCGTGGTCTCGATCACGCCCATGGCGTCGCGTGGCTGCTCCGTCCGCGCGCCTCCGATCGCCGCGACGACATCGGGGTGAACGTGCGGGAGGAACACGTGGTCGAGGACCGACTCTCCGCCCACCTGGCGTCCGCTCGCGAGGGATTCCTGCACTTCCGCCACCGTGCCCCCGATAAGGACCAGGTAGCGGCCGGGCTGGACGGTTCCCGTCCGGATGACTTCCAGTTGGGCGCGCTTCACCATCGCGTCGGCTGACTCGATGCCCACCGCGATGCTGCTGAAGTCGATCAATGCGAGCGCCGGTTCGATCATGCGGCCCCGTCTCGAGTGTCGGAGTGTGGTGTCGTCATCGTCACACGATCCGGAACGAATCCTTCAGGACGCACCTGCGGATGCGGCTGAAGCTGATCGGATTCGTGATTCCTTCGCCCGTCGGGCTCGCGATCGTGAACGAGCAGTAGCCCTCGCCGCCGTAGCCGAGGCCATCGTAGGACACGCCGTTCTTCACGAAGATGCTGCAGTCGATCTCCCGGGCCATCCGGCTCAGGTGATCCAGGTGCTTCGAGTGCATCGTGGCCGTGTGGCGGAAACCGTGCTCGGCGACCTTAGCCAGATCGATTCCTTCGTCGGCGTCCCGCACGCGGGTCAACGGGAGGATCGGCATCATCTGCTCGGAGAAGATCAGGGGATCGTCCTGGTCGACCTCCGCGAGAACGAGGCGCACCTCGTCGCCGGCGTCGATTCCTATCTCTCGCAGCAGGACCGAGGCGTTCTTTCCTATGAATCTCTTGTTCATTGTCCCGTGCCGCCCGCGCTCCGGCCGGTCCGTGAAGATCGATCGCCGGAGCTTGTCCAGCTGCCTGGCGTCGATCTCGACTGCGCCGTTGGCACACATGGCGCGCTTGAGGTCATCGGCGATCGAGGCGACGGCGAACACTTCCTTCTCGTCCGTGCAGATGATGTTGTTGTCGAACGAGGCCCCGCGGACGATGTCCCGACCCGCCTGCTTGATGTCGGCCGTCTCGTCCACCACAACCGGCGGATTGCCCGGCCCGGCGCACACCGCCCGCTTCCCGCTCGACATCGCCGCTCGCACGACGCCGATGCCTCCCGTGACCGTCAGGAGGTTCACCCCCTTGTGGCTCATCACCGCGCCCGCGGTGTCGATAGTGGGCTCCGCGATCGCGCACACGAGGTTGGGCGGCCCACCGGCCTCGACGATCGCGTCGTTGATCAGCTGCACGGTCTTGTTCGAGCAGCCCTTGGCGCCGGGGTGCGCGTTGAACAACACGGCGTTGCCCGCCGCCACCATCGAGATTGCGTTGCAGGTCACCGTGGAGATCGGATTCGTACTCGGGATGATTGAGCCGATCAGCCCGTACGGCGCGAATTCCACGACGGTGAGCCCGCCATCGCCGCTCCACGCGCCCGTTTCGAGGAACTCCACACCGGGCGCCTTGTTCGCGTTCAGGAGGACTTTCTCGATCTTGTCTTCGTAGCGCCCCATCCCGGTCTCCTGCCACGCCTCGTACGCGAGCGGCTGGGCATTCTCGCGCATGGAACGGCGGATGTGGGCGATCATCTGCTCCCGCAGGGAGACGGGAAGCTCCTGCAGGTCGCGGTACGCCCTCCGGGCGGCCTGCACGGCGCTGTCCACATCGGGGAACAGGTTGTCCCCGTGACGCGGTGTCGCGGAGGCGCAGGGTTTCTCGGCCACGGGCCGCGGCGTCGGCAGAGGACCACGCCCGGGCGGCGCGTGCTGACCGAGCTCCGACATGACCCGGTCGATTACGGATTGAATCCTGGACTCTTCCATCCTCAGCCGTCCCGCGACTTGTCGTACGTGACCTCACCATCGACGGTCAGCGAGTCCACGATCGCCATGATCACGGCGTCGCAGGGTTTCTTGTCGGTTACCCTGGTCTGACGGGCCGAGCTGCCCGAGGCGTACAGCACCACCTCGCCCAGGCCAGCGCCCACGGCGTCTACCGCCACCCGGTAACCAGCGGCGGCGTTGCCCTCGATGTCGAGCTGGCGCAGGACGAGGAACTTCAGGCCCTCGAGCGAGGGCTCCTTGCTCGTCGCTACCAGCGTGCCGACGACTCTACCTAACAGCATGGACCTGCTCCGTTGCTGAGCGCGCCGCGCAGTTGAACGAACATTCAACTTCCCGCGGTCTCCGGTTCACCGAGAGGCAAACCGGAGGCCCGGGAGCGTACGTAGACGGCCGCGCTACCGCTTCGTGGTCTTGGATCCGGAGCTCTGCCGGCCGAGCGGGAGCGTCACGTCCACGTTCGCATGCGGACGCGGGATGACGTGGATCGCTACCATCTCGCCGATCTTCTCGGCACCGCGGGCTCCGGCCTCGACTGCAGCCTTGACCGCCGCCACGTCTCCTCGGACCACGGCCGTTACGTACCCGCCGCCGGTCTTCTCGTACGAGACGAGCTCGACCCGGGCCGCTTTGACCATCGCATCCGCTGCCTCGACCATCGCCGGGTAGCTGCGGCACTCGATCATTCCGAGTGCATCGACCGCGCCGTACTCTTGAGCCATTCTCTCCTCCTGGTGAATCCGGGAGCGCTGCCGCGCTCCGCAGGGGAATCCTCTACCTAGTCCCGTCTTCCGGTGGCCGCCTCGCGACCGCTCACACCCTCGATCGCGGCCACTGCCGCGCCATACCCCGCCATGATATCCTGCTCCTCTCCGCCCAGGTATACGCGTCCGAAGCTCCCGAACGCCCGCACGTCGAGGATGTTGATGTGGGCCGCCTTCTCTGCCTCGTTCGCGGCAAGAGCGGCGTAGCCCGCCGGCTCGACTTCGAGCACGTAGAGCGTCTGCCCGGCCAGCAGCATGTGACCGTAACGCATCCGGTTCACGAGCTGTACCTGGTGCGCGTCGACGTGCCGGATGATCTGGCTGGACACAACGCGCGGCTTGATTCGGTCCGACTCCTGCACTTCGAGCGCTTCGAGGATCGCTGCGCCCGCCGCTCTCACTTCGGCTTGCTCCGCGTGGTGTACCTCGAGCAGCCCGAACAACCTCTCGACGACCTGCATGCCGGGCCGGACGCTGGTCGATTTCAAGGCGATGTCGGTGATGTGGTTGATCTCGATTCCGGGTGAGATCTCGATCCACAGCGAAGCATCGCCGGGAAGCGGAAGAAAACCGCGAGCCACGGTGCCCAGGTAGGCCGCGTGTTGTGGCTGCAGGCTGTCCAGGAAGCAGTACGTTCGAAGATCAACGGACATGTCGTTACCTCACGAGTCGGCTTCTTGAGCGATTCTCACGCTCGCACTCGCGCCGATGCGGCTCGCACCGGCGGCGATCATCTTCTTTGCGTCCTCGTAGCTCCGGATTCCGCCCGAGGCCTTGACCCCCATCCCGGGGCCGACCACCCGTCGCATGAGCGCGACGTCTTCTGCCGTGGCTCCCCCGGGCCCGAACCCGGTGGACGTCTTCACGAAATTGGCGCGCGCGACCTTGGCCAGCTGGCAGGCGGCCACCTTCTCCTCGTCGGTGAGGAGGGCCGCCTCGATGATGACCTTGAGGATCGCGCCCCCGGCGTGGACGGCCCGCGCTACCGCGGCGATGTCACGTTCGACTCGCTCATAGTCCCGCGACTTGAGCGCCCCCACGTTGATGACCATGTCCACTTCGGTGGCGCCGTCCCGTATGGCCTTCTGCGCCTCGAAAGCCTTGGACTCGGTCGAGGTCGCACCGAGAGGGAACCCGATCACGGTGCACACGAGTACGTCCGAGTCCTTGAGCAGGTCGGCGCACAGCTTTACGTAAGACGGGTTCACGCACACGGATGCGAACGAGTGTTTCTTCGCCTCGTAACACAGTTGGGCCACCTGGTCCTTCGTGGCGTCCGGCTTGAGAAGCGTATGGTCGATCATATGGCTCACGCGGCCGTCCGTAGGCGCGATGCCGAGCGTACTGGCCAGGCGATCCGCCCCGGCGTGAACGAATGGCTGTACGCGGTCCGAGTAGTTGCCGGCCGAAAGGGTCTGCCCTGTCCCGCCGCCTTCCTGCTCGCGCTGTACGAGGAGCAGAACCTGGTGCGTTACCTGCTCGATGATCCGCTCCAGCGTCGCTTCGTCGAGCTTCATGCTCATCCCTTCAGATACCTGCGCTCGATGTCCATGATCTTGCCGACGCGCCTCGCGTGGCGGCCCCCACCATGCGGCGTGTCGAGCCACTTATCGACGATCCGCTTCGCGAGTGCCTCACCGATGAGCCCGGCGCCCAGCGTCAGCACGTTGGCGTCGTTGTGCTCTCGGCTGTTGACGGCCGTCGCCTCGTCGTAGCACATCGCGGCGCGCACGCCCGGGATCTTGTTCGCCACCATGCAGGACCCGATGCC
>JAUVTH010000249.1 GCA_030601615.1 Gemmatimonadota bacterium | reverse complement strand
ATCCCGATCTCGCTGAGAGACTGGACCGGCTCCTGAGGGCGAGTGGAGACATCGACGGGCCGCTCGACCGACCCGTATGGGAAGTGGCGCCGGAACTACTTTCCGGGCCGCTTGCGGCGGATTCGGAGGAATCCGAAGCGGCCTCCCTCCTGGAAGAAGAGACGAAGGTCGGACCCTACCGAATCGTCCGCGAGATCGGGCGAGGAGGGATGGGATCGGTTTTTCTGGCCGTGCGGGCGGACGACCAGTACCGCAAGGAAGTAGCCATCAAGCTGGTCTCCACGGATCGCGACAATCCGAGCCTCATCCGCCGCTTCCTGCGCGAGCGGCAGATCCTGGCCACGCTGGAGCACCCCCACATCGCTCGCCTCCTCGACGGCGGCGTTACGGAGCGGGGAGTGCCCTACCTGGTCATGGAATACGTGACCGGAAGACGCATTGACCGCTACTGCGACGATGAACGGCTGACGGTGTCGGAGCGGCTCCGCCTGTTCGAGGACGTGTGTCGTGCCGTGCACTACGCCCACACGAAGCTCGTAGTCCACCGCGATCTGAAGCCCGGCAACGTCATGGTCACGGACGATGGGTCCGTCAGACTGCTCGATTTCGGCATCGCGAAGCTCCTCGCTCCAGAATCCGACTCGAGCGGTGACACCATGACACGGGCTGGCGGCCGTGTGCTCACGCCGGAATACGCCAGCCCGGAGCACCTGCAGGGCGAGCCCGTGGGAACGGCGAGCGATGTCTACTCGCTGGGAGTGTTGCTGTACGAGCTGCTGGCCGGGCAGCGCCCGTTCGAAGAGCTCGATTCGCTTCGCGATCTCGAACGCGCCGTGTGCTCGGAAACCCCGGAGCGGCCGAGCCGGGTCGTGGAAGAAGACCCCGAATCCGATCTCGTGGCCAGAAACCGCTCCACGACTCCCGCCAGGCTCAGGCGGAATCTCGCCGGAGACGTGGACAACATCGTTCTCTCGGCGCTTCGAACGGAACCCGAGCGACGCTACTCGTCCGCGCGCTCCCTGGTGGATGACATCGAACGTCACCTCACGGGTTTCCCCGTCCGGGCCAGGCCCGACACGATCCGATATCGGAGTCGGAAGTTCGTCCGACGACACCGAATCGGACTGGCGGCCGGCGGAGTGGCAGTCGCCGCCCTCGTAGCGGGACTCGCAGGTACGGCGTGGCAGGCCAGGCGTGCATCCGTGGAAGCCGCCAAGGCAAACGAGGTCAGCCAGTTCGTCCTTGGACTCTTCGAGGCCTCAGATCCGAGCTCGAGTCGAGGAGAGGACGTGACGGTCCGCGACGTGCTCGATCGGGGAGCCGAGCGTGCCCGCACCGATCTAGAAGACCAGCCGGCCGTGCAAGCCGAGATGCTGGGCGTGCTGGGCGACATCTACCGCAAGTTGAGTCTCTACGAAGAGGCGGATGAACTGGTCGAAGAAGGGCTCGACCTTCGGCGGACCATGTACGGCCCGGACGACCTGCGGGTGGCCGAGAGTCTCAACGCGCTCGGCAGCGTTCGCCAGGCCCGTGGGGACCTGGAGTCCGCCGAGGTGGTGTACTCGGAGGCTCTCCGCATCCGGGTGGCGAATCTGGGCGATTCCGACCCGTTGGTGGCCGACGTGGTCAATAACCTCGGCATCCTGGCGAGAAGCACCGGCGAGTTTTCCCGTGCGGATTCACTGCACCGGCAGGCCCTGGCCATCCGGGAGGCAGCCTTTGGCCCTGACCACATCGACGTCGCAGTGAGCCTCAAGAACCTGGCGCTCACGCTGCACAGCATGGGCCGGCTTGAGGACGCAATCCCGCTGTACCGCCGGTCCCTCGACATGCAGGTCCGAATCACCGGCGAGCTGCACCCCGAAGTGGGGACCACGCTGAACAGCCTGGCCTCAGCACTTCTCTCCATGGGCGCGTACGAAGAAGCGGAAGAGCTGTACCGCCGGGCACTGGCCATCCAGCGGCAGGTGCTGGGCGATCGGCACCGCAGCACGGCCTCGACGCTGAACAACCTCGCGCGTGTCGTTTCCGCGCGTAGAAGTCCCGAAGAGGCGATCGGGATGATCGAGGAGGCGCTGCGAATCCGAGAGGAGCTTCTCGGCCCGAATCACCCGGCCGTCGGCACGAGTCTGAGCGATCTGGGTAAGCAGCTGCGGGAGGTGGGGCGCCTCGACGAGTCCAGGGCCCACCTCACTCGGGCGCTGAGGATCTACCAGGAGGGTCTCGGTCGCGAGAATCCGTGGTCGGCGATCATCATGGGCCAACTGGCCCGAACCCACCTGGAGAGTGGAGCGCTCGAGGAAGCCGATTCCCTGTACCTGGAGGCGCTGCGGATTCAGCGCATGGCGTGGCCCGACGGACACGAGGAGATGGCCTATCTCCTCGTCGGTCTGGCCCGTATCCGTCTCGCCCGATCGGCCCCGGCGGATGCGGAGCCGTTGTTGAGGCAGGCCCTGGAGGAACGAGAGGCTCTCCCACCGGAGCACTGGGGCGTCGTGGAAGCCAGGACGTTGCTCGCGCGAGCGCTCACTGCTCTCCAGCGCTTCGACGAGGCCGAGCGACTTCTGCTCGTGGCGATCGCCGAGGACGAGCCCCCGGAGCTTACGAGACGCCGGTACGAGAGGATACAGCAAAGGCTCGCGATCGATGCCGCGGCCGAGCTGTACGATGCCTGGGATCGACCCGATGAAGCGCGTGCAATGCGCGCCAGACTCCGGTGACGCACTGACAGGAGCACCACCGACCGGACTGCGCCCGTTTGTCTCCGTAACTATCTATCCTATAAGCAGTTCCACTCACAAACGACGATTGCCTCGCGAATTGGAAGGACCGTTTGCCAGCGGTGATCGGGCCGGTGTAGTTTGCGACGAAACGACAGCCGAAACCGCTGCGGAACCCGTGCAGCTTTCCCGAGTCGGAACCAGAAACAGAGAATGTCTTTCGTACACCTGCACTGCCACAGCGAGTACTCGCGCCTGGATGGAGCCAACCGGATCGACGACCTGATCGATCGAACCGTCAGCCTGGGCATGACCGCCCTTGCGATCACGGACCACGGCAACCTGCACGGGGCATGGGAGTTCCAGGAGAAGGCCCGGAAGAAGGGCATCAAGCCGATCCTCGGATTTGAGGCGTACGTCGCGTACGGCGATCGCCGCCAGAAGGAGAAGCCCAAGGACGCACCCGCCGACTACGCGCACCTGGTCGTGCTGGCGCGGGACCTCGAGGGATACCGGAACATCGTTCGGCTCAGCTCCCGCGGATACACCGAAGGGTTCTATCGGAAACCGCGGCTGGATCACGAAATCCTGGCCGAGCAC
>JAUVTH010000268.1 GCA_030601615.1 Gemmatimonadota bacterium | reverse complement strand
GGGTGCTGGCTCCGGCCCAGGTCGGCACGCACGACGACGAAGGCCTGCGCGAGAGTTACGGCCACGCGCTGATCGTGGATCCCTGGGGAACGATCGTGGCCGATGCCGGGAGCACACCGGGACTCGCGATGGCCGAGATCGACCTCGGTCGCCTGCGCGAGGTCAGACGGGCCTTGCCGATGCGAGAACCCGGCGGCTCAGGGGAGTGAACAGCGTCATGGAGAAGTCGTCACCGGATTCCGCGCCGCGCCTCGTTCTGCACCCGGGTCACCCGAAGTGCGGTTCTTCGACCATCCAGTTCGCGATCTACTCGCATGTTGACCTGCTGCAGAAACAGGGCTTCTTCGTGCCCAACCGCCGGTTCGAGTTCGCGACAGACGGCCGGGCTTTCCGCGAGCGACTGGGTAACCCGGTAGGGTACCTCGAAAAGGCCACGGACCATGACTCCCTCGCGGCGCTGGAGGAGCGGCTGGCCGGGGCGATCGAATCGATCCGTCAGGCCGGTGGGAGCAAGGTCCTGATCTCGGCGGAGAACCTGGGGAACAAGCCCGGCGTGAATAAGCTGCGTCCCGTGCACCAGGTGTTCGCCCGCCACTTCTCGGACGTGCACGTGATCTTCTACATCCGGCGCCAGGACGAGTGGATGGTGTCCAGCTGGCAGCAGTGGGGCCACAAGCTGGGCTGGAGCTTCGCGCGTTATGTCGAAGAGAGCTTCGCGGTCCACCGACCCGACTTCCTGCAGTCTACTCGCTTCTTCGAGGACACCTACGAGCAGCTGAAACTCGAGGTCGTGCCGTTGACTCGTCAGTCCCTGATCGGACAGGACCTGCTGGCCGACTTCAGCAAGCGGGCCGGGTTGGGTCCCCTGGAGCTGACGGACGAGGACCAGTTCCGGAACGCCAGCATGGGCGGGGCGCTGTGTGACGTGCTGTCACGCATTCACGAGATCTACTCCGGCACGGGTGACCGGAAGGTCCGGGAGCTGCTGGCGGAGTTTCCTGCTTCGAGGGACCTGATCTTCAGTCGCGACAAACGGGTCCTGACACCCGATCTCCGGCGCAGGATTCTCGAGCACTTCAGAGCCGACAACGAGATTCTGCACGAACGATTCTTCCCCGAGGTTCCCTTCGAGACTGTGTTCGGCCTGCCGGAACCGCGAGAAGATGCCGACCTGGCCGACTTGCGAGCGCAGGTCGAAGGTCTGACGGACGTAGTCGCGATTCAAATGGACGTGATCCTGTCTCTTCTGGAGAGTGCGGGCGGGTCCGAGACGCCCCGCTCACTCCTCGGCCGGATTGCTCGCCGAAGCCGGGGCGGCGGCGACTAGCCCGGTATCCGGAGTTAGCAAACCACGGCAGCCCATAAGCGGCCGGACTTCTCTTTTCCTGGAAAGCCGGTTATCCCTGGTTTCATAACGATCCTGCCAGCGTTTCCCGGAGTGGAGGTCCAATGAAGCGGTTCGAGAGAGTTGCCCTGATCGTCGTGCTGATCGTCGTCGCGTGTTCTGGCTGCGGTAGCCCGGACGCGAGTCGCGAAGCCGGCCCGGGCTCCGGGACGGATGCTGCGAGCGCCGCGGTGGCCGAAGCCCTCGCGATCGCCGACGAGTACGTGGCGGGTTACTACGACCAATTCCCCGAAGAGGCGTACGAGACGGGCTATCCCGCCGCCCTCGATCGCATGGGCGACCACAGTCCGGCCGCCCGGGAGGCGTGGGAGGCGCGCGAGGACGCCTGGCTGTCCCGACTGCTGGCCATCGACCCGGTTTCCCTCGAGGGTGCCGAGGCCTCGGTGCCGTACACGTTCTCTCGCGAGCGCCTCGAGGCTTCAGTCGCGAGGCGCGCCTGCCGGACCCAATTGTGGAACGTGAGCCCCACGTGGACCGGATGGCAGAATTTCTTCCCGGGCGTTTTCGCCAAGCAGCCGGTCGGTTCTGCGGAGGCCCGCTCCGACGCTCTCGCCCGTGCCCGAGACGTGCCGCGGTACATCGACACTGAGATCGAGAACCTGCGGATCGGACTGGAGGAGGGATTCACGGCTCCACGCTCGAACGTGGAACGCGTGATCGGCCAGCTGGACGCGCTTCTCTCCGTGGCGGCCGAGGAGACACCCTACTACGACCCGGCGACCCGGGACGGTGACACGGCCTTCGGGACCGAGCTGGGCGCGGTGATCTCCGGTGAGATCATCCCCTCCGTGCGGCGCTACCGCGACTTCCTGGCGGACGAGTACGTGTCCGCCGCCCGCGAGGAGATCGGAGTGACGTCCGACCCGGGCGGTCGCGACTGTTACCTGGCCTCCGTTCTGTACCACGTGACGCTGTCGCTCACACCGGAGGAAATCCACGCGGCCGGGCTGCGGGAGATGGAACGCATCCAGGCCGAGATGCGCGAGATCGGTCGTAGTAGCTTTGACACGGACGACGTTCAGGAGCTGATCCGGTTGGTGCGCGGCGACGCGGCCTACAGCTTCGAGACGCCCGACGAGATCGTCGCGTTTGCGCAGGCGGCGGTGGATCGAGCGAAGGTCGCGATGCCGGAGTGGTTCGGCTTCGTTCCGCGGGCCCAGGTCGCCCTGAAGCCGTACCCGGACTACATGCAGGTCACCGGTGGAGGGTTCTACTCGGCCGGCTCCCCGGACGGCAGCACGCCGGGCACGTACGAGTTCGGGACGTTCGAGCCACGAGATCTCAACCGGGGTGGTGGCTTCGAGGCGACCACGTTTCACGAGACGTATCCGGGGCACCACATGCAGGTCTACGTGGCGCTGGAGGGGGCAGGCGTGCACCCGGTGCTGAAGTATTTCTTCAGTTCGGGGCTCGGGGAGGGGTGGGCGCTGTACACCGAGAGGCTGGCGGACGAGGTCGGCCTGTACACTGCCGACGTGGACCGACTCGGGATGCTCTCCAACGAGGCCTTCCGGGCGGCGCGGCTCGTCGTGGACCCGGGGATGCACGTCCTGGGCTGGAGCCGGCAGGATGCGGTGGACTACATGCTGGCCAACACGGCCGCTTCGAGG
>JAUVTH010000013.1 GCA_030601615.1 Gemmatimonadota bacterium | reverse complement strand
CGCCATCCGGCGCGTGGCATAGGACACAGGACTCAGCGGCGCGACCTTCGTGGTCCGCCGGAGCTGCCGGCATGCCCTCCATCGCCCCGGAGTGACACATCATGCAGTTTTCCTTGCCCTCCATGTCATGCGACATGACCGGCGGTTTGGTCGCGTCCTGCCCGAACGCCGACCCGGCTGCGACGAACAGCATCGCGGCGGCGGTGATCACGACGTTTCGAATCATCCTAGCTCTCCTTGCGATTGGTATCACGCCGGGCGCGCATGGAAACGCACGAAGCCTCTCCCGACGTTCGACCGAAGTGGGTTGGAAATTAGGAGATTACCTCCGTTTACGCGAGTACGAGTGGCTCGCCATCGCCCCGATGATGTTCTGGCACAACGACTCCCGCCACAGTACTTTCCGCCCTGCCGTGGAGCGGTCAAGCGGGGCGGAGCTCCGACTCCATATCGAGGCGCGGTCACTCACGAGGCTGTGAACCCAAATGGCATCAGATTCCCGCAATCGCGAGCGTGACCTCGGTACGTTTCTATTGAACTCCATGATCGCGGTGGTGTTCCTCGCCGCGCTCGCCGTCGCGACCCTGTACACGATCCCGCCGGAGCACCTCATCATTCCGCAGCGCGAGCTGGCGGCCCGGGTCACGCGGGTGGAGGATTTTCCTGTGGGCAGCAGCCGTCTGGAGACCTGGGGCGACCAGGTCATCCTGGTCGTGCGGCGCGCCAAGACAGAATACGCGGCGCTGGAGGGGGTCTCGCCGGTCGATGGCTGTATCCTGAGGTGGGACCCGGCAGCCCTGCGCATCATGTCGCCATGCGGTCACCAGGTGTACAACCTCAGGGGTCACGCCGTGGAAGGCCTGACTACCGAGCCACTGCAGCGGTATTCCGTCTTCGTCCGCAACGACTTCGTCTACGTCACTCGAGACTGAAAAGCGGGAGCCCGCATGTTCAAGAGGGTTCGGACGTGGCTAGGCCAGATCGGCGAAGATATCAGGCAGAGCACGGACGCCAGCCTGCTCTCTTCCATGAGATTCCTGGGTCTTCTGTATGGTCGGATAGATCGCGAGCTCCCGATCGACCAGGCGCTGCGGAAGGCGTGGGGTCGGCGCCTGCCTTCCTACGTGGGCTGGCGGCACATGTTCGGCGGCATCGCTTACCTGCTGTTCATGGTGCTCGTGGTCACAGGTGTCCTGCTCTCCTTCTACTATCGGCCGTCCGTGGACGAGGCATACGCCAGCCTGCAGTACATCGCGACGGAGGTGCCGTTCGGGTGGATGATCCGCGACCTCCACGTCTGGTCGGCGAACCTGATCGTGCTGGCAATCCTGGCCCACATGGCCCGCGTGTTCTTCACCGGCGCGTACCGGCCGCCCCGGGAAACGAGCTGGCTCGTGGGAGTGCTTCTCCTGTTCGTCGTGCTGGCATTCGGAGGAACGGGATACCTGCTGCCGTGGGACCAGTGGGCCTACTGGACCTCGACCGAGGTGATGAGCGTCATCGGGCGGACGCCGGTCGTAGGCGGGGCGATCGCGGGCCTCCTCACGGGCGACGTGTTCGTGTCGGGAGCCACGCTCAGCCGATTCTTCGCCCTGCATGTGATCGTGCTTCCGTGGGCCGCGTTCGGATTGCTCGTGCTTCACTTCGTCGTGGTCCGAAAGCACGGAACAGCCCCCCCGAGGGGCCACGTGGAGACGCAGGATGCTGGAACGCCCTTCTACCCGGACCATTTGCTCCGCATGGTGATCGTCTCGGCCCTCGTCCTTGCGGTCTCGATCTCGCTCGCGGCGCTGTTCCCCCGCGCGATCGGCGATCCGGCAACGCCGTTCGAGCTTCCCGAGGGGCTCGTCTCCTCCTGGATCGTGGTCGACGTGTCGCTCGGGCTGTTCCGCACGCTGGGCGTGTGGGGGTTCGTGGGCTTCTCGGCGCTCGGTCTCCTTATGGTCATCCTCCCTCTCGTGGACAGGGACACGGAAAAGGGTCTCCGTCGCAAGCCGGTGGTTCTCGGCGTCGGCCTGCTGTTCTTCCTTGGATTCCTGGCTTTCTGGGCCGTGGGAAGGCAGATCGATTCCGTGCCGCCCTCTGTCGAAATCGAGTCGCGCATTCTGGAGGAGCGTGCCATTCCAACGCCCGAGGCGTCGGATGTGAGCGCCGACGGCGATGCGGAAGCGAGGCAGGGGCCATGATCAAGCCAGCGGGCTCCTTCGGCTTCATGCTCATCCTCGCCTGCAGCTTCACGGGTCTGTCCGCGGCGCGACCGGCGGTGGCCGGTACGGCGGCTGGCACCGCATACGTCCAAGATCCCGCGTCGTCACCGCAGCGGTATGGCTGCCTCATCTGCCACGCGGACAAACGGCGGGCTTACCAGCTCGGAATTCATTCTGATCGCGGCGTGCAGTGCCATGACTGCCACGGTGGAAACCCCACCGCCTTCGAGACGCCGGAGGCGCACGGAGGAGACTTCAGGGGCTCCCTCGGCAAGCTGGAGTCGCTGGAGGTATGCTCGTCCTGCCATGCCGACCCGGACCAGATGAGGCAGTACGGGCTTCCCGCCGACCAGATCGCAGAACTCCGCACGAGCCGGCACGGACAGCTCCTGCTGGATGCGGGGAACCTGGACGCGCCGACATGCTCGGATTGTCACGACCCACACACGACCCTGCGACCCGACGATGCCCGCAGCGGGGTCTACCCGACCAACATCTCGGCGACGTGTGCCCGGTGCCACGACGACGAGAGCCTGATGACTCCGTACGGGATCCCGACCGGTCAGGTGGCGGAGCACAGACACAGCGCGCACGGCATCGCTCTGTACGAAGACCAGAATTTCGCGGCACCTACCTGCATCGGGTGCCACGGCTCACACGCAGCTCTCCCTCCAAATGTGGGCGAGATCTCCAACGTGTGCGGCCGGTGCCACGTGAACGTTCGGCGGGCGTTCGACCTCGGACCACACGGCCGGCTCGAAGGAGGCGAAGCGCCTCTCGGCTGCACGGACTGTCATTCCAACCACGACACCGAGCGCGTGGCCACCGAGCGAATCGCGGAGACCTGCGAGGGTTGCCACGAGGCGGGAGGAGCGGAAACCACGCTGGGAGAGGAAGTCGAGCAGGTGCTGCGGCGCGCCGCGAGTGAGATGGAGAGCGCGGACGAGGCAGTGGAAGAGCTCGTGAGGAGAGGCCACGAGGTCTCCGATGAACGATTCCGGTTGCGCGCTGCCCTCAGCGAATTCCGCCGCCTGGAGACGTTGCAGCACACGCTCGACCTGGAGCAGATGGCGGACGTCGAGCGCTTGATCGCTTCGGCATCCATGGACATTCGGGGCAAGGCCGAGGTGAGCGCCGAGGAGAAATGGGAGCACAAGCTGTTCCTCATTCCCATATGGTTCTTCGCCCTGGGAATCGTGTTTCTGGCAGGGTATCGGCTCAGGCGGCTCCGGTCGGAGACGCCGGACGTCGAGGGGACGCTCTGAAATGGCCCGTAAGGGTGGCCGGATTTCCCGGTCGAAGCTCCTGTTCGGTGGAATCCAGGTTCTCATCCTGTTCGGCCTTCTGGCGGGTCTCGCGACGCTCGGGTTCGTCGAGTACAGTGCCCAGCCGAGCTTCTGCAAGAACTGCCATAACATGCAGCCCTACTACGACTCCTGGGCCACGTCGAGTCACAACGACGTGCCGTGCATCGCGTGCCACTACGCGCCGGGCATCAAGGCCGAGGCGATGGGCAAGGTGCAGGCCGCGAATCAGGTCGTGAAGTACGTCACGGGCTCCTACGGGACACGGCCGTGGGCGGAAATCGAAGACGCGGCGTGCCTCCGCTCCGGCTGCCACTCGACCCGGAAGCTGGAAGGCGAGCTGGTGTTCGAGGGAGTTCGATTCGACCACCGACAGCACCTCACGCAGCTGCGGCGGGGCAAGCAACTGCGGTGCACGAGCTGCCACTCGCAAATCGTCCAGGGAGATCACCTGGCGGTCACGAAGGAAACCTGCTTCCTGTGCCACTTCAGGGGTCAACCCGCCGGCGAGCCGATCGGGGGCTGCACGGGGTGCCACGCCGCTCCGCCGCGACTCGAAATGGACGGAAGGATCATCGACCACCCGCAGTACGTCGAGGACATGGTGTCCTGCGTGTCCTGTCACGACCGGGTGACCTCAGGTTCGGGGGCGGCCGACGAGGATCGCTGCTACGTATGTCACAACCTCCCGGAGAGACTGGCCCAGTACGAGAACACGACCCTGCTGCACGAGGTGCACCTGACGGAGCACAACATCGAGTGCCAGCTCTGCCACCGACCCATCGATCACGCGATCGTATCTCTGTCCGAAAAGCTCGAGCTGGACTGCGAGTCGTGCCACCAGGGCACACACGAGGCCCAGCAGCGCATGTTCACGGGCACCGGAGCGCATGGAACGGAAGACGATCCCAGCTCGATGTTCCTTGCGCGTGTCGCCTGCCAAAGCTGCCACGGTTTGCCGCAGGACATGGAGGGGCACGCGCAGGTCCAGGTCGCGGGTGAAGCGACGTGCCTTTCGTGTCATGGCATCCGTTACGCGAACATCCTGCCCGGCTGGCAGGCCGACATCGAGCGCAAGCTGGAGAGTGTCGGCGCCGTGGTCGAGGCGGCCGCAGCCAGCCGCCGCCAGGGCCCGGAGGCGCGACGAGTGGAGGCCGACAGCCTGATCGGCCTGGCACGGGAGAACGTTGAGCTGGTTCGGGTGGGGGGCGGCGTCCACAATGTCGGGTACGCCGATGCCGCGCTCCGCGCGGCCATGCAACTGGTCCGGGAGGCATCCGAAAGCGGCGGAATCGACTACCGGCTCCCCGAGGTGGATCTCGGCCAGCCCGTGAACGAGAACGAGTGCCTGCGCTGTCACCTGGGCATCGAGGACCAGCGGGGAGAATGGGAGGGACGCTCCTTCGAACACGAGCCCCACGTGACCCGGGCCAATCTGTCCTGCTCGTTCTGCCACACGCCGATGGACGACCACGGCAAGGTGTCGTTGGCTTCGACGGCGATCTGCTCCGACTGCCATCACAGCGGCGCCATCGCCTGCGAGCGCTGTCACGAGGGCTCTCCTGGCCCGCCCGGCGGAGTGATCCCCACGCGCACCGGAGATTTCCCGCACGGTCGACACGTCGAGCTGGGATTCGGCTGCGCCACTTGCCATGGCCAGAAAGCCGGACGACCGGATGCCGAGCTCTGTGAGATGTGTCACGGCGCGCACCATCAGCCCGAGGCCAACTGTCTCGCCTGCCACCGGGAGGGTGTCAAACAGATTCACCCGTCGGTGGCACACGAAGGCTGCGCCGTGTGCCACGGTGAGGCCGTCGCCGGCCTCGATGCCTGGTCGCGGAACATCTGCACCGTCTGCCACGCGGATCGGGTGGATCACTACGCGCCGAACGATTGCCAGGCGTGCCACCCACAGCCACCCCTGCAGAAGGAAAACGACACTCCCTGAACGGGGTCACCGAACGGGACCTCCGAAGGCTAGTTCTCTGGCACGATTGATGCTTTAGACTTCAGGTGTGCGAGGTAGTGAGCGGGGAACTGAAGCGCTCCCCTCGCTTCACATATATCGGAGATCCGTCATGCCCCCCCAGCGGCCCCTGTTCGCTCGCTGCCTGGCAGTAGTTTCAAGCTTCCTGCTGTTCGCCCCTGTCTGCGCCTCCCACGTCCTGGCACAGGAAGCCGAAGATCCGAATCGCATCTGCTTCATGTGCCACGGCGATCCCGAGAACTTCTCGGGACGGGAGGACGGCGAGCGACTGATTGTCACGCCCGAGGACTTCGAGAACTGCGTGCACTGCGGCGTGGGCATGACGTGCCTGACCTGTCACACCGACTACACCTACCCGCACCCGCAGGAATACGAGCCCGTTGGCTGCGCGCGCTGCCACGGCAGTGTCGTCAGCAAATTCGAGGAGAGCGTTCACGGCTACGCACTCGCCCGGGGCAACGAGCGGGCGCCGACCTGCGTGGGCTGCCACGGCGTGCATGAGATCCGGAAGAGCGACGACCCGGAATCGGCGACTTACCACAGCCGTATTGCTGAAACGTGCGTCGAGTGCCACAGCACCGGGGGTCTGCTGACGGACGAATACGTGAAGCTCGTGTCGCCCGAACAACAGTACGCGCAGTCAGTGCACGGTCAGGCCAACGGGGACGGACCCTCGGAGGCCGCCACGTGCACGGACTGTCACGGTGTCCACGACCTGAAGGGACATAATGACCCGAACTCCCGGATCAATCGATTAAACGTAAGCTCGACCTGTGGCGAGTGTCACGAGGCGGTCGCGTTCGAGTACGATCGGTCGATACACGGACGGGCCCTGGCCGCTGGAGTAGGCGACAGTCCCACCTGTACAGACTGTCACGGGGAGCACCTGATCCTGCACCCGGACGACCCGGACGCCGGGACGCACGACAGTCACCTCGCGGCCGATTTGTGCGGCGACTGCCACAACGATCCGACAATCATCGCCAAGTACAATCTGCAGCAGGACGTCGTTCACTCCTACACGGACAGCTACCACGGGTGGGCAACCCGCCGTGACCACGGACACGCGGCGACCTGTGTCAGCTGCCATACGGCTCACCTGGTTCTGCCGAAGGCGGATCCCGAGTCTTCGATCTCTGAGGCCAACGTCGTCGCGACGTGCGCGCAGTGCCACGAGGGAGCCACGGCGGCTTTCGCGCGGTCCTACGATCACGTAGCGGCATCCTCAGCGACCAATGCCGGCCGCCGGATCGTCACGACCATCTACGTCAGCCTGATCATCTTCGTGATCGGCGGCATGGCGCTCCACAACGCGATCATCGTGAACTACTACCTCGTCGAGAAGCGACGCGCCGACCGGCGCGAGCGCGGAGTAGTGCGCTTCGACCGAAAGCAGATCTTCCAACACGCGGGGCTCGCGCTGTCCTTCATCGTTCTCGTTCTGACAGGATTCGCCCTGCGCAACCCGGACGTCTGGTGGGTGCGATACTCGGGCATTGCCCTGCTAAGTGAACCGGCACGGGGTACTATCCACCGGGTTGCCGGGATCGTGATGATCCTGACTTCGATCTATCACATGTGGTACGTTACCGCCGTCCGGCGAGGGCGGGCGGAGATCCGGGCGATGGCTCCGAGCTTCCAGGACATCAAGGACTTCGGTGCGAACATCGCCTTCCATACGTGGAGGCGGCGTGACAGAGCGGGGTTCCCCCGGTACGACTACACGCAGAAGGCGGAATACTGGGCCGTGGTATGGGGAACCGTCGTCATGGTGATCACCGGATTCGTCCTGTGGTTCCCGACGTGGGCAACGGGATGGGCCCCAGCGTGGATCGTGTCCATCTCGGAGACGGTCCACTACTACGAGGCCCTTCTGGCTACCCTGGCAATCATCGTGTGGCATTTCTTCTTCGTGATGTTCCACCCCGACGTCTATCCGATGAGCTTCATCTGGCTCACTGGGAAGATGCCGGAACACGAGGTCCAGACGGTGCACGGACGTTGGTACGAGGAAGAAGTGGCCGACATGCTCGACGGGCTGGATTCCGGGGAGATCACGGCCGGCAAGCAGTCCCCCTCTGCGGGCCCAGCACCGGGTGAGGAAGCCTGATGCGAATCCGGATGTTCGGTAGACTGACGCGAATCGCCCCCGCGGTGGCGGCCGCCGTGCTGTTCGTCGTGGCTCCGGCTGGTGCCCAGGACATCAACTGCCTGATGTGCCACGAGAACCCGGCCTTCTTTCAGAGCCAGGAGAACGGCGAGCGCCTCGTGGTCACCCAGGAGTCCCTGGCCGAGTCCGTGCACGGCATCCTGCGTTGCCAGGACTGTCACGCCGGCCTCGAGTTTCCCCACCAGGACGACGCCCCCGGGCCGAGCTGCGCTCAGTGTCACGGGCGGCAGACGCGCCAGCACGGTCAGTCGCTGCACGGTCAGGCCGTCGCGCGCGGCGACGCCCTCGCCCCGACCTGCTCCGACTGTCACGGGGCGCACGACATCCTCTCGAGCCGGAACCCTCGTTCAAGCACAGCTGTGATGAACATCCCGTTCCTGTGCGGCGAGTGCCATCAGGAAGGGACGGAGGTGTCGGAGAGACTCGACATCCCGCAGGACCGGATCCTCGAGAACTACTCGCTCTCCATTCACGGCGCCGGGTTGTTCCAGCAGGGACTGACGGTCACGGCCGTGTGCACCTCGTGTCATACGTCGCACTTCATCCTCCCACACACTGACGCCCGTTCCAGCATCCACAAGGACAACGTCGCCAGCACTTGCATGCAGTGCCACGGACGGATCGAAGAGGTGCACGCTCAGGTCATCGAGGGGCGCCTGTGGGAAGAAGAGCCGGACAAGATCCCGGCCTGCGTGGATTGCCACCAGCCGCACGAAATCCGACGCGTGTTCTACGACGCAGGAGTGGCCAACGCCGACTGCATGCGGTGTCACGAAGACCCGGATCTGACGGGAACCACGTTCGACGGCAGCACGGTGTCGATGCACGTGGACGAGGCCGCGTTCAGCCTGTTGGCCCACGCTGGCACGGCTTGCTCGCAATGTCACACCGAAGTCAGCGTGATCTTCGACGAGCGCCCGTGCGAGAACGTGACTGAGCCCGTCGATTGCGCAATTTGCCACGCCGGCGAGGTGACCCAGTACCAGGCGAGCAGTCACGGACAGCTGGCCGCGGAGGGTGTCGCGGACGCGCCGGTCTGTCTCGACTGCCACGACAAGCACGCGACGGCGAATCAGGAGATGCCGACTTCACCCACGTACGCCCGCAACGTCCCCGAGCTGTGCGGCCGCTGCCACCAGGAGGGGGAGCCGGCGGCCCGTCGCATCCAGCGCGACGGCCCGGACATCGTGCGCGGCTACGAAATGAGCATCCACGGCAAAGGGCTACTGGAAAGCGGACTGGTCGTGACCGCAACGTGCACCAGCTGCCACGGAGCGCACACCGAGCTGCCGGAATCCGATCCGAACTCCACCGTGAACGCGAACAGGATCTCGTCGACCTGCGGCCAGTGTCACCACGGCATCGAGGAGCAATTCCGGGAGAGCATCCATTGGGCCGAGGACGGAGACTTCTCGCACGACAGAGAGCCTCACTACCCGACGTGCGAGGAATGCCACACGTCCCACACGATCAGCCGCACGGACCGCGACGACTTCCGCATGCTCATGATGAGCCAGTGCGGACGGTGTCACGAAGAGGAATCGGAGACCTTCTTCGACACCTACCACGGAAAGGTGTCCAGGTTGGGAGGCGCCCGCGCCGCCAAGTGCTACGACTGTCACGGCACGCATAACATCCTGCCCAACTCGGAGCCCGCCTCGACGCTGAGTCGGAACAACATCGTGGACACCTGCGCTCAGTGTCACCCGGCAGCGAACCAGAGGTTCACCGGATACCTGACTCACGCGACACACCACGACCCGGACAAGTATCCGTTCCTTTTCTGGTCGTTCTGGGCCATGACCGGCCTGCTGGTGGCCGTCCTCACGTTCTCGCTGCTCCACACGGGCGCCTGGCTGTGGCGCCTGTGGCGATCCCCCGAGCAATGGAAGGGCCACGCCGAGGCGGTCGCCGCCGAACGAAAGCTGCTCTACCGGCGGTTCACGACCTTCCAGCGCATCCTGCACGTCGTGATGCTGCTCAGCTTCATGCTCCTGGCTGCGACCGGGATGGCGCTCAAGTTCTCGTGGATGGGGTGGGCGAAGCTCTTCTCCAGCATGGTGGGAGGCTTCGAGGCGATGGGCGCACTGCACCGTGTCGGCGCCGTGACCATGATCACGATCTTCATCATTCACCTGGTGGACGTGCGAAAGCAGAAGCGAGCCTCGGGCAAGACGTGGAAAGTGTACATCTTCTCGCGCGACTCGCTGATGTTCAACAGGAACGACGGCCGGGAGTTCGTGGGCTCCATCAAGTGGTTCTTCGGAAAGGGAGAAAGGCCGAGGTACGGCCGATACACGTACTGGGAGAAGTTCGACTACTTCGCGGTCTTCTGGGGAATGTTGATCATCGGCTGCACGGGACTGCTCCTGTGGTTCCCCGAGCTTTTCACGACCGTTCTGCCGGGCTGGTTCGTGAACGTGGCGACGATCATCCACAGCGACGAGGCGCTGCTGGCGGTCGCGTTCATCTTCACGATCCACTTCTTCAACACGCACTTCCGGCTGGACAAGTTCCCCATGGACCCCGTGATCTTCACCGGGCGGGTCCCGCTGGAGGAACTGAAGCGCGACAAGCCGATGGAGTACGAGCGCATGGTCGAGGAAGGCAAGCTCGAGGAGCGGCTCGTGGAGCCCTTCCCGAAGGAATTCGAGACGGCCGTGCGTATCTTCGGATTCACGATGCTGGGCATCGGCCTCACGATCGTGGGACTCATTCTCTACACGATGCTGTTCGGATATCGGTAGACCTGCGGGAGCCGGGATTACCGCCCCGGCTCCTCTCATCGAGCGGTACGGGCTTGATCCGTATCGCTCGCCCGGCCATGTTCATGGAGCCGTCCTGAAGCTCCGTAATGGGAATCCTCAAGCGCGTCGGAGCAGGACCATGAATGTCCATCGCCGGCCGTTCCTGTCGCTCATCGCGTGCGCGTTGCTGCTGTTGCCCGGCACCGTAGTCGGTCAGGGCATACGCGGCGACGTCACCCTCAACTGGGGCTGGCTCCAGCTTCGGCCCTTCGTCCGGGACTCCGTGCCCGAGGACGGCGTTTCGGGGCCCGGACTCCAGCGTCAGCTCCCGGACGGGACCACCGTCACCTGCATCGACGGCGATTTCTGCCGCTGGTACGAGGACAACGGCACGCGCCAGGATATCACGCCGTTCACGCAGGACCTGAGGTTCGCGGGCTGGACGGGAGTGCAGGGCCTGTCCTTCCACGGGCAGATGCGCACTCGCCTTGGCAGTGACGATCTGTGGCCGCGCACGGAACAGAAGTTCGACCTGATGAGCGGTTATCTCAGCTTCAACCGCTCGGCCTATCAGGTCAAGGCGGGTCGAATGTACAGGGCGTCGGGGCTCGGCTACTACAACTTCGACGGCGCGTCGGCCGTGTGGAGAGGACTGGGCTGGCTGTGGCTCGAAGCGTACGGAGGATGGAGCCTGGCTCGCGGAGTCAACGCACCTCGAAACGGGGACCTGGTCACGGAGTCCGACCTGCTGGCCACGGATCGCCGGGGCCTGCTGTTCGGAGGTGCGGTGGGCTTCCGGGGCGGCAAGGTGTTCTCGGGATCGGCGACATATCAGCGTGAGATCCGCACGGACCGCCTGGCCCTGTACACGGAGAGGGCGGCCGTGGACCTGAGGGCCCTCGTCGGAGGCTGGGCATTCGACGGTGCCGCGGCCTACGACTTCGCCTACGATCAGGTTAACGATGCCCGACTCCGCATAACCACGCCGGCTCTGGTAGGCATCAAGTTCGCCGCACAGGGTCGACACTATACTCCGTTCTTCGACTACTGGACCATCTGGAGCGCATTCTCGCCCGTCGGTTTCAACGAGGGTCGCCTGTCCGCGACCTGGACGTCACGGAACATCCCTCTCCTGGTCGAAGCAGGCGGTGCGTACCGCGAGTACGAGGATGCGAACACCGGACCGACCAACACGACGGTCAAGAACGACGGGTGGCGTGGATTCGGCCGCGTCTACTGGAGCCCGGACCGCTGGTACGTGGACGGACGCTACCGGGCCGAGAACGGATTCGGCGGCGCAAGGTACGGTGGAGACCTGATCCTCGGACGCTACGTCGGAAAGGGATCGGCTTCGTATGTGGCGCTTCGAGGCAGCGCTACCGAGACCCTGTCCGAGTTCCGGGTGGGTGAGAGGTATGTGACGGGAGGCGCGGTCGAGGGCGCATACGACATTTCGAAGGCGAATCTGACCCTCGACGCCAGCCTCGGTTTCTACCGCATCGAAGACAAGAACCGGCCTCTGTCCCAGGACTGGACAGAGGGACGCGCTACGCTCGGACTCCGTTGGCGCTTCAACTCTGGAGGTACCCGATGAGGCGGCTTGCTTACCTGGGCGCCCTCGTTTTCACGATCGGTGCCGGAGCGCTGTTCGCGGCCTCCCGTGGAGCTTTCGAATTTCCTCACGAGAAGCACGCGGCGCTGGCCTCGGACGGGTGCGAGACCTGCCACGCCGGCATCTACTCGGGGGACGCGGCGCAGAACGTGTCCGTGAACCCGGCCCTGTGCACAGGCTGTCACAATGGCCAGGCGTTCGTCGCGGTGGACTGGCAGGGGTACACGCCGCGGGAAAGCGGGCTGAAGTTCGAGCACGCCACGCACCCCAAGATCGGATGCAAGACCTGCCACGGAGTGCCCGATGGCGAAGGCGACATGGCGGTACAGGCGGCGTCCGGGGAGACCTGTCTCGTCTGCCACGGCAACGGAGCGACGGACCACTTCGAGGTCGGGGTGAACCCGTGCGAGACGTGCCACTATGATCCGGCGCCCGGTCACACGCCCGGCTGGAAGACCCAGCACTCCACGGCGGCGGCCGCGCAGCTCCCGAACTGTACGTCTTGCCACAAGGAAACGTACTGCGTCGACTGCCACGATGGCCCGGTGAACCCCGACTTCGAATACCACCCGGCGAACTTCGTGATGCGGCACGGCGCCGAGTCGTGGGCGTCGCCGATGGAGTGCTCGGAGTGTCACTCGAGAGAAGTCTTCTGCCGTGACTGCCATTCGAACCAGGGTGTCGCCCAGGACGGGCGTACGAGCGGCGGATATCACGACGGTGTGGCGAACTGGCTGCAGCAGCACGGCGTGGCCGCGCGCCAGGGCATGGACAGTTGCGTGGGCTGTCACCAGCAGACGGAGTGCATGGCCTGCCACTCGGCCAAGTCCGGCTGGCGGATCAACCCCCACGGCCCGGACTTTGATCCGTCCAGGGCAGAGGATCGTAGTACTCAAGCCTGTGCGTACTGTCACACGGGCTTTTGACCGAACTGCCCCGATCCGAGGCGCGGGGAAGCTGGACCAGGACGAGAGGCTCCTTCCGGCCGTTGCTTTCGGCCGGACCGACCTTCGGGGGTGCTGCCTCCAGGGTTTCGATAATTTCATGTCATAGACAGGTGGCCATGCGGAGCGCTGGACATCGTTTGCGCCGATCGTGGTATGCTGTGCCAGCCCTCACGGTCGGGCTGTGGTTCGGCGCGTCCCCCCTGACTGCCCAGGAGTTACCCGCTCCTACTCAGAATGCCGTGGCGGGCGCTGAGGTATTCGGTGAAAAGGGCTGCATCCGCTGTCATTCCGTGTCCGGCGATGGACAGTCCCTCGGACCCGATCTCAGGACGCTCGCATCCTCCAGATCGTTCCAGGAACTCACGGCCGCACTGTGGAATCACCTGCCCGACATGAACCGTCGCATGGCTGAGCTCGGAATCGAGCGCCCCCGTCTCAACGCCAGGGAAGCCGGCGACCTGTTCGCCTATCTCTACACGCTAGGGTACTTCGACACCCCCGGCGATGCGGAGCGCGGCCGGTTTCTCTTCTCCGAGCTGAGTTGCATCAGATGCCACCAGGTCGAGGGTGTCGGCGGGGTCGTCGGCCCTGTGCTGGATCACATCGGCGCGCGGGGCGTGCCGATCGAGGTTGCCGCCGCCATGTGGAACCACGGTCCGGCGATGATCGAAGCTGCCGAGCTCAGGGGAATACCGCGACCCCGGATGAGCGGTCACGACCTGACCGACCTGATCGCCTTCCTCCGATCCACGACCGATGAGACCCCGGGAGAAAACCTGTATTTCCTGCCGGGCAATGCCGATGCGGGAGCGCGAGTCGTCGAGGAAAAGAAGTGCGTCGAGTGTCACGGAAATCCGGGTGCTGGTGAACTCATCGCGCCGGATCTCGCGGGGCTGAGCCGGGGCACGAGCCTGATCGATTTCGTGGCCCTCATGTGGAACAAGGCACCGGCCATGATCGGAGCACTGCGTGCGAGCGACCGCGAGTTTCCGCACCTCGACGGGCAGGACTTCGCCAACCTCGTCGCATACCTGTATTCCGTCAGCTATTTCTCCGGCGGAGGGGCGGCGAGCCGCGGGCGACAGCTCATCTCCAGCAAGGCATGCACGAGCTGCCACGCCATCGGCGGAGTTGGCGCCGATCGTGCCCGAGACCTGTCGTCCGTGCCGGGGCTGGATCATCCGGCCTCCCTGACGGCCGCTCTCTGGAACCACACGACGGTGCCGGACACGAGTGGCGCTGATGGCGGATGGCCTTCGTTCACCGGTCCTGAGATGGCGGATCTCATGGCTTACTTCGAAGCGAGCTCTCTATGAACCGAAGCTCGAAGCGCGCGTCCGTAATCTGCGGCGCATTCATCCTGGCGCTGATCAGTGGTGTCTTCCTGCCGGCAAGCGGTTTAGCGCAGGGGGCGCCCGACAGTTGCATCTCGTGCCACGAGATGTTGTCCGGTCGGCTGGGAGCGCCGGTTGAGGCATTCGCGGAGGGGGTGCATGCGGAGGCCGGATTCGGATGTGCAGCGTGTCACGGCGGCGATCCGACGATTCAGGGCCCCGGCGCGATGGACCCGGCCAAGGGGTACATCGGCCGCCCGTCTCCGGAACAGGTGCCTGACGTATGCGGCCGCTGCCACTCGAACGCCGGCTTCATGCGCCAGTACAACCCGGCGCTACGGGTAGACCAGATGGCGGAGTACGTCACGTCCGTGCACGGCCAACGGCTTCTCGGAGCCGCCGATACGGCAGTCGCCACGTGCGCGAGCTGTCACGGAGCGCACGGCATTCGACCGGCGTCCGATCCCCGCTCGAGCATTCACCCACTCAACGTGGCCGAGACGTGCGGCGGGTGCCACGCCGACGAGTCTCACATGGAGCCGTACGGTATCCCGACCGACCAGCTGGAGGAGTACAAGCGCAGCATCCACTGGCTCACCATGAGCGAGGGAGGGGATACATCCGCGCCCACGTGCAATGACTGCCACGGTAATCACGGCGCGGCGCCACCCGGCATCTCGTGGGTCGGCAACGTATGCGGACAGTGTCACGTAGTCATGGCGGACTACTTCGCCGAGAGCCGGCACTCGGAGACGTTCACAATGCTGGGCGTTCCCGGCTGCGCCGCCTGCCACCAGAACCATAACGTCGAGCCAGCGCACGACGGGATGCTGGGCATCGGGGAGGACGCGGTGTGCTCACGGTGCCACCGGGAATCCGATGTCGGGGGCGCCGCAGCCGAGGAAATGCGGGCCCTGGTTCATGGTTTGTGGGCGGAACTCGATACGGCCCGCACCGTGCTTCTCGCGGCCGAGAACTCGGGCGTGGAGGTGAGCGAAGCGCTGGTCAGCCTGAATGACGGGCAGAGTG
>JAUVTH010000115.1 GCA_030601615.1 Gemmatimonadota bacterium | reverse complement strand
TCCGGATCGATCGCGAGGCGCGCCGCGTTCACGAAATGCGAGATCAGCTCCTTCGGGTTCTCGTCCCCGACCGCGACCCGGATCGTGGTGCGCGCGATCCCGGCGTCTGCCAGCGCCTCATCGTCCATCTCCGAATGCGATGTCATGGCCGGACACAGGATTACCGTATTCGACTGACCGAGAGTCACCTGGTGATGGAATGCCGGTGGCAGGCTGTCGAAGAACCGCACGAACGTCTCGGGCGCCAGGCCGGCCTGCTCGAAGTCGATCGTGAACAGCGGAGCCGAAAGTCCGAATTTCAGGACCTTGTTCCGGATCGGACGATTCGAGTTCCCCTGGATGGCGTTGCAGTTGACGCTGATCTTCGGGTGCGACGCCAGAAAACGCGCCAGGATGAGCGTGTTGATGCACTTTCGCATCATCCTCACGTCCAGGGTCTTCATCCCGCTGATCACCTCGAACGCCGTGTCGGCAGCGAGGAACGCGCCCTTGATGTAGTACACGCCCCAGAACAGGGTCTCGTCCCAATTCACCCCTCCGTAGCTCTGACCCTTGGGGATGAACATCCGGCAATTCTCCCCGATCACGACGCCGGCCGTCGCGTTTCCGGTACCCGTGAGATCCTTGGTATAGGAGTGGATCACCCAGTCCGGCCGTTCCGTTCGGTCGGCGTGCTGAAGCGGCTTCTGCAGAAACGGCGTGGCCACGGTGGAATCGAGGGCCACGACGTGCCCCTTCTCGTGCGCGACCCGGCAGATGGCCGGATAGTCCGCGACGTAGCCGTGCGGATTACACGGAGACTCCAGGAACACGAAGATCTCCGGCTGATCGGCCAGAACATCGGCGTGGCGCTCTTCCACCTCGGAGAGAAACGTCTCGAAGTCCTCGCCGGACTGACCGTCAAACCACTCGAGACGGATGTTCATCTTGTCCTCGCGCGCGAACCAGTCGTGCAGGAGCTGATACGTGCCGCCGTACACGTTGCGAGACGCGATCACGACCGCGTCTCGCTTCAGCCGGAGGCTGAGCAGCGCGTCGATCGCTGCCATCCCGCTGTTGAAGTTCCAAGCCATGTACTCGGAGGCGTACGGCCCACATTCGACGTCAACTATGTAGTTGGCGAGCGAGATGGAGGTCGGATTCAGCAGGCGCGAGTAGATCTCGAGCAGAAGCTCCTTACCCTCGAACGCGTCGTTCACCCACTCGGTGCACGCGTAGATGTACGTGGCCGACCGGACGATCACCGGGTTGGCGGCGAATATCGCCGTGACATTGTCGAAGACCGGATACGGCCCCTTCGCGTACAGGGTGCCTTCCGAAAACCCCAGACTCTGGAATGACTTCCGGAACGGGTGCTGGAGCGTGTCCAGTACCTTCGCCATCTGGAAGCACAGGAACTTCTTGGCGTTGAAGTAGGCGATCCTGTCTGACCGGTCGAGATCGTCGATCGTCCCGAGCGTGATCTCCCACAGCCGGGTGACGTCGACGTGTGCCCGGTACAGGTCGAGTGCAGCGTCGTACAGAACCCGGCCGTATTCGCTCTCCCTGTCGATCCCGAAGTGGCTCAGCTGCTCGGTCGCCAGCGCCTCGAGCGTAACCGCTTCGCTGGTCCGGCGTCGTGGCGATAGCAGCTTCGCGGCGGCAAAGTCCTGGTCGCTCATTCCTTCGTCCGTGGCCGGCGCCGTCCCGGTCATCGTCGTGCTCTCCATCTTCTCACCCATCCTTCTATTGAATGTCGCCTTACAGGCCGCTGAAGGACCCCATGCGCGCGACCGCCCGGGGTTCTGCAGCAGCCTGCTACAGGTTGAAGCATGCGAGCTTGATCTCGGTCATTTCCTCGAGTGCGAACTTGACGCCCTCGCGGCCGAGACCGGAGCCTTTCATCCCGCCGAACGGCATCGCGTCGATCCGATAGTCCGTGCTGTCGTTGACCATCACGCCGCCGCATCGCAGTCCCTCGACCGCGCGAAACGCCGTGCCGAGGTCCGTGGTGAAGATGGCGCCCTGAAGTCCGAAGTCCACCTCGTTGGCCTTGTCGAGCGCGTCGTCGAGGTCCCGGAACGGCCACACCACCGTCACCGGGCCGAACACTTCCTTCGCCGCCACGGCGCACTCATCGGGCACCCTGTCCAGAAGTGTGGGCTGGTAGAAGCTGCCGTTTCGTTCGCCGCCCGTGAGCAGGCGAGCGCCCGCATCGACCGCCTCCTGCACCCAGGCCTCGACTCGCTTCGCCACGTCCTCGGTGATCAGGGGACCCATGTCGGTGTCTTCGTCCTGCTTGTCACCGACGGTGTACATCTCGGTCGCCTCCACGAACCGCTTGATGAACTCGTCGTAAATGTCCTCGTGGAGCAGGAGTCGTTGTACGTGCAGACAATTCTGCCCCGCCGCCCAGTAGGCTCCGCTCACGCTGGAGGCCACCGCTTCATCGAGCTTCGCGTCGGCCATGACGATCACGGGAGCGATGCTGCCGAGCTCCATGCCGACCTTCTTCATACCCGCCCGGCCGAGGATCTTCTCGCCTGTCTCGCGGCCACCGGAGAATGACAGTGTCCGGACGCGGGGATCCGTGACGAGTGCATCGCCCACGACGGCTCCGGCGCCGGTGATCACCTGCAGCAGGCCGGCCGGAAGTCCGGCCGTCTCCAGGGCCTCGGCCAGCAACAGGGCGCTGAGCGGAGTCTCCTCGTGCGGCTTCACGATCACGGCGTTACCCGCGGCGATCGCCGGGCCGACCTTGTGCGCCACCAGGTTCAGAGGGTCGTTGAACGGCGTGATCGCGCCGACCACTCCCACCGGGACGCGCGTGTAGAACCCGAATCGGTTCTCGGCCCCCGGGCTCTGATCGAACGGCACAGTCTCGCCGGTGATCCGGCGTGCCTCCTCCGAGCTCACGCGCAACGTCTCGATGCAACGCGTGACCTCCTTCCGGGCCTCGCGGATCGTCTTCACTCCCTCGCGGGCGATGATCCGCGAGAACTCCTCGTGTCGGCTCGCGACCTGGTCCGCCGCGCCGCGCAGGATCTCTATCCGCCGGTGGGCCGGGAAGGGATGGTTGGCCTCGAAGGCTGCCTTGGCCGCCGTGATTGCCGCCCGCATGTCGTCCGCCGTGGCCTCGGGCACTGTATCGATCACGGTCCCGTTCGCCGGGTCCACGACGTCGCGGGTCTCTTCCCTGTCTACCCACTTTCCGTTCAGAAACATGCGCATCGTTGTGTCTCCTTAGCAGGCTGTTGAGAAACCTGCCTATGTCGGGTGGCAGTCGGCATGACGGCCACCCGAATCGTCATCGGCAGTTCGCGCTCAACTCAGCGACCCGCGCGCGGTGCCGTACGATGGATTTCCAGCAGGTCCACGAGGATCGAATACCCGGTTTCGATTCGCCCTGCACCCGGACCGACGAGCGTCACGTCCCCCAGAAGCTCGGTCGAGTAGGTGACTGCGTTGGTCGCACCGCCGACGGAAGCCAGCGGGTGGGACAGCGGCACGCGCTCCGGCCGTACCGAGGCCAGCACGCCGCCATCGGCCGGCTCCAGCGTTCCGATCAGCTTCCAGCGCTCTCCCGCTTCCCGCGCCTCGGCTATGTCAGCGGGTGTGAGGCCTGAAATGCCCGTTCGGTCCACGTCGTCCATCCCGATCGGCACGCCCATCAGAAGATTGGCCAGGATCACGACCTTCCCCGCCGCGTCGAACCCCTCCACGTCGCCCGCCGGGTCCGCCTCGGCGTAGCCCTTCTTCTGGGCCTCGTCGAGGGCATCCTCATAGGTCGACCCCTCTTCCATCCGAGTGAGGATGTAGTTGCAGGTTCCGTTCAGGATGCCCTGCACCCGCTTGATCCCCGCCGCCCGGAGGAGGTGCATTCCGGTGAGCACGGTCGGCGTGCCACTCATCACGGTGCCTTCGACCCCGATCTCGAGGCCTCGCTCGCGGGCCATTGCGGCCAGCTCGGCATAATGAAGGGCCACCGGCCCCTTGTTGCTCGTAACCACGTGCTTCCCTGCCTCCAGCGCCGCCCGGATGTGTCCGGTCGCCGGCTCACCGGTCTCGAGATCCGTGTAGCTCAGCTCGATCACGATATCCGCCGAGCTGAGGCGGGCCATCTCGGCCCCGTCCCATCCCCTGTCCGGAACATCCACGCCGTCCAGGTTGCCCGAGAGGCGAACCGCGTCGATGAGATCGGAGGGATCCAGACCAGCCGCATCGTGAACGCTGCCCTTCAGCGTGTCGCTCACTCCGACGATCGTGTAGCGGACCCCGAACTGCTCCAGAAGTCGCGGGCCGTGGTCGCGGAGGATCTCCGCGAAACCCTGTCCGACGTTACCGAATCCGATGATGGCGAGCTTGTATTCCATGGTGTGCGACGCTCCTGTCGATTCCCCACGGCGTCCTGACTCAACGCCCGGGACGGTATGCCTGTTGCTGTTAAAGGGGCGGGAGTCATCCCACCAAACTGCCGACCGTCGGCGACCCGAAACTCTTCTACCTGACGCGTGGATGAAGATACAGCATCTGCTCCCGTTGGCACTCCTCCTGGAGGCAACGTTCGCAGTCGCCCAGGAGCCGGCCGCCGCGGCCGATCAGGAATTCCGAGAGGCCGGAGAGACGGTTCGAGTATTCCTCGACTGTCGCACCCGATGCGACTTCGATCACATCCGGCGCGAGATCCCTTACATCGACTGGGTCCGCGATCGCCAGGACGCCCAGGTTCACGTACTCGTCACGTCCCGCCGGACAGGGGCCGGGGGACGCGAGAACACTCTGGCGTTCATCGGCCTCGGCGACATGGCCTCGGTCAGCGACACGTTGCTGCAAACCTCGAGCCCCACGGACACCGATGCCGAAGAGCGCGAGCAGCTGACGCGAACCATCGAGCTCGGTCTGATCGCGTACGTGGCGCGCACACCCCAGGCGGCCCGGATCGAGGTGACCTGGACCGAGCCGACGGAGACGCGGTTGTCGGCCGTCGAGGCCGGAGATCCATGGAATTCCTGGATCTTTCGACTGCGCGGCAACGGATCGCTGGGCGGGGAGACGCGGACCAGCGATTACTCGGTGTCGGGCTCGGTATCCGCCAACCGTACGACTGAGGAGATGAAGACGGAGCTCTGGCTGTACGGGAGGTACGCCGAGAGCTCGTTCGAGCTGAGCGACGGTTCGACCACTATCGGCCTCCGCAGGAACTACGGGGCCTCTTTGCTCCAGGTGTGGAGTCTCGGGGATCACTGGTCGGCTGGCGGGACGATCGAGGGAGAACACTCCCTGTACGGGAACCTGGACCTCCGTCTGCTGGCCGCCCCGGCCGTCGAATTCAGCGTATGGCCGTACGCCGAGTCCACGCGGCGGCA
>JAUVTH010000258.1 GCA_030601615.1 Gemmatimonadota bacterium | reverse complement strand
TGATGGCGAGGACGATGCGCGCCGTGGACGAGCTGACGGGGTTCGTGGTCGCGTGCTCACTGGTCAGACCGACCGGAATCTCGGACCTCAAGTCGAAGTCGGTGAAGAAGAAGCTGAAGGACCGCTCGTTCGCCGCCGCCGTGAATCGTGACGAGATCCGGGAATACACCGAGATAATCGGCGAGGACCTGACGGAGCACATCGACTTCGTCATCGACGCGATGAGAAGCATCTCCGATACCCTGGAGCTCGAGGGACATGCGTAAACCGAGGCCCATCCACACCGTCATCGAGCCGTTCAGGATCAAGAGCATCGAGCCGATCCGGATGACGACCCGAGACGAGCGCGAACAGCACATCCGCGACTCGGGCTACAACGTGTTCCTCCTGAATGCCCGTGACGTGCTCATCGATCTGCTCACCGACAGCGGCACGGGCGCCATGAGCGCCGAACAGTGGGCCGGGGTCATGCGGGGAGACGAATCCTACGCCGGGAGCGAGAGCTACTACCGCTTCAAGGCGGCGGTGCAGGACATCTTCGGCTTCCGCAACGTGATTCCTACACACCAGGGCCGCGCCGCCGAACGGATCCTGTTCAGCACCGTGTGCCGGCCAGGGGATGTGATCCCCAACAACACGCATTTCGACACTACGCGGGCCAACATTGAGTTCACGGGCGCCGAGGCCCGGGACCTTCCGTGTGCTGAGGGCGTGGACCTCGCAACGCCGGGCCCGTTCAAGGGCAACATCGACCTCGCAGCGCTGGAGCGGCTTCTCGAGGACCCGCCAGGCCGCATTCCGCTCGCCATGATCACCGTGACCAACAACTCGGGCGGGGGCCAGCCCGTATCGATGGCCAACATACGGGCCGCCTCAGAGCTATGCCGCGCCCACGGGGTCCCCTTCTACATCGACGCATGCCGGTTCGCCGAGAATTCCTACTTCATTCAGCAGCGCGAGGAAGGATACGGGGACACGCCGCTCATAGACATCGCCCGCGAGATGTTCTCGTACGCCGACGGGGCCACGATGTCAGCCAAGAAGGACGGGATGGCGAACATCGGCGGTTTTCTGGCCACAAATGATGACGAGCTGGCCGCGCAGGAGCGCGACCTGCTGATTCTCACGGAGGGCTTCCCGACGTACGGCGGGCTGGCGGGGCGCGACCTCGACGCCGTGGCCGTGGGCCTGTACGAGGCCCTGGAGCCCGACTACCAGAAGTATCGAATCGCCTCCACGGCTTACCTGGGCGAGCACATCAGTGCCGCGGGCGTTCCGATCGTGCAGCCTCCGGGCGGACACGCGGTCTACATCGACGCGGCCGCCATGTGCCCACACATCCCCACACTCGAGTTCCCAGGCATTTCGCTCGCGATCGAGCTGTACCGGGAGGCTGGTATCCGGTCCGTTGAGATCGGCAGCGTGATGTTCGGGAGCACGGACCCGGAGACAGGCGAGCCCGTGGCGGCGAGAAACGAACTGGTGCGGCTCGCGATCCCGCGCCGCGTCTACACGCAGAGTCACATCGACTACGTGGTCGAAGCGATTCTCAACGTATACGATCGACGGGAGGCGATGCGGGGCTACCGGATCACGTATGAGCCAGCGTTCCTCAGGCACTTCACGACGCGGTTCGAGCCTCTGTAGGAAGAGCACGCTGCCGGGCTCGAGCATCTAGCCGACCCGTCATCATGATGCTATTAATGTGATCATGAAACCCGTTCGTGATTATGTTAACCGCTTCTCAGGCCCGACCGGGAAGGTGACGCAGTGAGCTCCTTCCGCCCCGGATTCCTGGAGTCGCATCCGATCTCCGGGGCGTTGCTGGGAGCGGTCCGCAAGATCGGGGCATACGGGGGCAGGGAGGAGCTGTACGCGGACCGCGCCCCGCAGGTACTCGAGACGCTCCGAGAAGCAGCGATGGTCGCAAGTACGGAGTCTTCGAACCGCATCGAAGGGGTGAGCGCCCCCCACGCTCGGATCGAGGACCTGGTGGTCCGCCGCGACACACCACGTAACCGCTCCGAACAGGAAATCGCCGGCTACCGGGACGTCCTGTCAACGATCCACGCAAACTGGGAGCACATGCTCCTCACGCCGAATCTGGTGCTCCAGCTGCATCGGGACCTCTACAAGTTCGTGCCGGACCGGGGCGGGCGCTGGAAGACGGCGCCGAACCGGATCACGGAGACGCTCGCCGACGGCACGGTCCGGGTTCGCTTCGATCCCGTTCCTCCCCACCGGACGGAGTCCGCCATGCGGGCGCTCCACGAGCGCTTCGAAGCGGAGTGGGAATCGGCGGCCTCTGACCGCCTGCTCCTGATCGGGGCCTACGTCCTCGACTTCCTCTGTATCCACCCGTTCCTCGACGGAAATGGCCGCATGGCGCGGCTGCTCACACTGCTGCTACTGTATCGGGCGGGCTATGGTGTGGGCCGCTTCGTCAGCCTCGAACAGGTGATCGAGGAGACGCGGGAAGGCTACTACGACTCGCTGTTCACGTCGTCACAGGGATGGCACGAGGGAAAGCACTCGCTGCTCCCGTGGTGGGAGTACATACTTGGTGTTGTAGTGCTCGAGGCGTACGGACGCTTGGAGGAGCGCATCGGCGCGGTCACATCCCGGCGCGGGGCCAAACGCCAGATGGTGGTCGCAGCGATTCGCAGACTCCCCGAGACCTTCCAATATGCCGACGTGTCCCGCGCCTGCCCGGGCGTGAGCCGGCCCACTATTCAAAGGGCGATCCGGGAACTCAGGGACAAGGGTGAGATCAGGCTGCTCCGCCGGGGACGCGACGCGGAGTGGGGGAAACCGGTGCCTGATCGCAGGTAAGCCGGCCCAGGCTGGCTCAGGCTTCGTTCTCCTCGAGCCAGGCCAGGTCGGCGAGATCCTGGGGCCGGCCCGTCGCGCGTTTGTTCGGCGCGAGGTGCTCCCGCGAGATCACAGGAACTCAGCGCCCTCCCCGGACAACGCGGACAACATGTCGAGGAAGTCGTGATTCAACAGGACGGCCTGTCATGAACTCCCAGGCGTCGCACGTCAGTCGCCACATCATCTCAAGACGCTCTGCCGGGGACGTGTCTGCTGGATCCGGTCCGGGCTCCGTACCCAACCGAAACACCTTCATTTCGCGGTGGTCTTGTTCCATTGAATCAATAT
>JAUVTH010000057.1 GCA_030601615.1 Gemmatimonadota bacterium | reverse complement strand
GCTGCTCGGTGAGGTGCTCGGTCGCCGGCGGGTGGACGCCGTGGCGGAATGTGCTGGATCCGAGCATGTCGCTCCTTTCAGCTGCTCGCTCGGTTCACGATCAGTTGAACGGCTTCGCGCGCTCGATCCACTTGTCGAGGTCCTTCTCCTTCTTGTTGAGCGGCGTGCCCGGGTGGATGATCTCGGCCGTGCACTTCTCGGCCGCCTGCACGATCTGGGCGAAGGTTCCGGCCCTGGCGTCCTTGATGTACGCCTGCTTGTTCTCGTCGTAAGCGAACAGCTTCTTGTTGATGTTGATGCACTCGTCGCACGTGGTGCAGCGGGCCGTCTCGATGTACGGCTCCAGCACGAGCTCATCGTCCTCTTCATCTTCCGCCGCTGCCGGTTCGACGACGACGGGTAGGTCCGTCAGCTCGGCGGCCTCCGCGATCGCCACGGACCGTGTCACGGCTTCCGCGGGGGCGACCGTCACCGTCGCGCCGCCGTTTCCGCCGCCCACGTCGACGCCCAGCCCTCCGGACAATCCGGCGACGGCTTCCGCCGTGATCGGCTGAAGCCCCGTGTCCGCGTTGGCTCTCGCCAGAATCTCGGCGACCGTCAGGTTGGCGTCCCCGGACGACAACAGGCCCTCGGCCATCCGACGGGCCACGAGAGCCGGATAGTTCATCCTCAGCTCCGCGAGCTGCGTCTCGTATCCAGCCCGGATCGCGGCTGCTCTCTCCTCGAACTCGGACTCCATGTCGTCGGCGATGTCCGCGCGGACCGAGGCCGGAACCTCGAGGCCGGCGAGCTCCTTGAGCTGTGACCAGAACAGCAGGCGGTCCTCCGCGAGCAGGACCATCTCGATCGAGCAGGCCAGGCGACCGAGCTTCTTCTCGCCGTCGATCACCCAGACGAAGGGCGTCTTCTCCACCCGGTCGTCCTCGGACATGTCCAGGAACTCGTGGAACAGCACCTGGTCGTCGTCCCAGTCCGCTGGCTTGATGCGCTTGAAGTGCTTCTTGAATCGACCCTCCGTGGCGGCCCAGTCGGCTGTCGTCACGGGCAGCTCCATCTTCTGTATCTCGCCCGCGTCGTCCACGTATTCGAGCTCATAGGTCGGCCACGTCTGGTCCAGGTCCGGGTTGCCGCCCAGGTCCAGGCAGTCGGCGATCGTGGAGCCGGCGTCCGGGTCGTAGATCATGAACGGGAAGGCCCGTCCTTCGAGGGCGAATCGGGCCGCGTTGGGGGCCCACTCGTCGGCCAGTCCGTGCTCAACGGGGCACGGCGTGTAGATGTTCATCACCGCGGGCCGCGGCGACTTGAGCGCGCGGATCACACCACCGATCATGTGAGACGCCGAAGCCTGCGACGACTGCATCACGAAGGCCCCACGGTGCGCGAGCGCGATCAGCGCCAGCTCCTTCCGGGTTTCCTCCTTGCCGTGCTGCGCCTTACCGTATGCCGCCATGTCGGACACCTGCCCGATGAACCCGCTCGTGCAGGCCTGACCGCCTGTGTTGGAGTAGACCTGGGTGTCCAGGACGACCACGCGGATCGGCTTACCGGACGCCAGGAGCCGGGACAGGTTCTGGAACCCGATGTCCATCATCGCCCCGTCTCCGCCGATCGCCACGATCGGGGCGCACAGGTCGAACTCTTCGCTCGTGAACTCTTCCCACGTGAGGGCCGTGAACTCCGGCTCGTGCACGGACGCGTCATACTCGCCCGACGCCAGCAGCCGGCCGCGGCGAACGGCGATGAACGCGTTCGTCATCTTCCGCATGTGGCCCTCGAAGATGCCGATGGCGACGGACGGCGAGTCCTGGAACAGGTGGTTCACCCACGGATACGGGTACGGATTGTAGGGAAACGTGCTGCCCCACACCGACGAACAGCCGGTGCTGTTGCTGATCCCCATGTTGGCCCGTCCCTGGCCGCTCGGTCCCTTGGTGTAGCGCCACAGAAGGTCCTTGAGCGCGGCGATCGCATCCGTATACAGCTTGAGCTGCGCGCGTTTCTCGTCGTCCAGCGGCACCTCGGCTGCCCCACCGTCGGCGACTGCCGCCAGATCCAGGTCGGCGTCCGCCGAAAGCAGCTCGCGCGCCTGCTTGTCGAGCGTGTCGATCAGCTTCTCCAGCTCGCCGACGAAGTTCTCGACCCGCGGCTGCATGAGGGACTCGACCGTCGACACGATCAGGTGCACCGCCGTCTTCTCCCCGCAGCCCATGCAGGCTCCGTCGCCGCCCGCCATCGTGCGGTAGGTCTCCTTCTTGAGGAGCAGGGACGGCAGAACACCGATTCCCTCTTCGAGATTGCGGATGTTGATGAACCGGTCCGACGTGTCGGGAAGGTTCTCCCACAGCTTCCAGTTGCGGCGAAGCTGGTCGAGGTTTTCCTCGTTCTGGTGAACCGTGACCAGCGCGCCGTCGGCGCACACGTCCACGCAGATGTTGCAGCCCTTACAGGCTTCGGGATTCACGGTGATCGACAGCAGGCCACCCGCGCCCTTCTCCTTGTTCTCCTGCACATCGAAGAAGGGAACCGTCTTGGCAAGCGGGAAGTCCGCGAGCACCGAGTACACGGCTGCGAACTCCTCGTCCAGCGCCTTCTTGCGCTCCGCGTCCCACGGGAGCTTGTCGGCCAGCGTCCGGTACGCCGTGGCCACCGTGTCGCCGAACGTCGTGAACGGGACCGCCTTGAGCGTCTTCCTCGCTTCCCTTGCGAGGTTGGCGGACACCGACTGGATCCGGTCGAGCGGCTTGCCGTTCTGGGCTGTGCGGATGGCCGCCTGGATCACTTCCTCCACCGAATTCACGAGTCCCGGAATCGCCGCGTCGGGGCACTGCGTCCAGCACTGCGAGCAGCCCGTGCACTTCGAGGCGATGAACTCCGGAATCTCGAACCGGATGTCGGACATGTCGCGTACGGTGCTCGTAGCGGCGGGGATGGCGCTGATCGCAGAGAACGGGTCCGCGATGACGTCCTGGTCCAACCCGCACAGCGAGCACACCTGCTCCCAGAACCGGCCCTGGTTGCCTATTCCCCAGTCCTGGTCCGGGTGGTCGAGCAGCGTCGGAATCTGGCCCACGGCTGCTTCCGCCATCACCTGGCCGACGCCCACGGGATCTTCCTGGATCTCGACGGGAACCACTTCGTCGAAACCCCGACGAATGACCTTGATGTTGGCGTCGACGACGCGCTCGCCCAGGTGTCCGAACTTTTTCTCGAGCTGCTTCTTGATCCCGGCGAACAGGGTCTCCTCATCGAGGCCTTCGGCCTCCATGAACGGCGTGGCGCGGAAGAAGGCGCCCATGAAAGCCGTTCCCTGCATCCGGTACCGGAGATCCGGATCGGTGGCCTCCTCGGTGGCGATCTTGAACGCGTCGATCGAAAAGACCTTGATGTTCTTTTCCTGGATGATCTGCCGCGCCTGAGGGGGCAGGGAAGCCCACAGCGCATCCGGCTCGTGCTCACTCTGGATCACGAACACGCCGCCCTGCTGCATGCCTGCGAGCGGGTTCGAATTCTGGAATACGTTCGGGTCGGGCGACAGCACTACATTTACGAACTTGAGCTCGCCGTTCAGGCGCAGAGGCTTGCGCGACAGCACGCCGTAGAACGTGGTGGGCTGTCCCTTCTTCTCCGAGCCGTACTTCGGATTTGCCTTGACGTTGAGGCCGGCGAGCTCGAACGCGGTAAGCACCACGTTCTTGCCCATCGTGATCGCGCCCCAGCCGCCTACCGAATGGATGCGGAGCGAAATCGCGTCGGCGGGCAGCAGGTTGATGTCGGCCTCCGGAACCAGCGCCCGCTCGGCGAGGTCCGGGTAATGCTCGAGCAGTTCCTCCTGCCAGATCTCGAGCTTGGGCAGCCTGGTGCCTTCGCGAACGAAGTCGATGCCGAGGTAGTACTGGCGCCTGTTTCGTCCTCCGGGGAGCATGTTCTCCACGGCGAGCACGAGGTCGGCGGGTTGGAGGTCCCGGCTCCCGAAGCCGAATCCGGCCGAGTAGAAGTCGGGAACCTGCTCGGGGGCGACGTCTGCCACTGCCGGGAACGGACGGACTCCGTTCTTCGAAGCGCGGGCGGAGCGGTAGTTCTCCTGGCCCTGCGACAGCGCAGCCCGGATCTCGCGCAGGAGCGGTTGATCGACCGCCAGGGGCTGATCGCACCGCTCGAGCACCGTCACGCCCTTCTTGCCACGGAGCATCTCGCTGATCAGATCGGCCGGGAACGGACGGAACATCACGATGTCCATCACGCCGACCTTGAGACCGCGCTCCTCCCGCAGGTAGTCTACCACGGCCTCCGCGTTGGACACGACCGACCCCTGACCGACGAGGACGTGCTCGGCGTCGTCGAGCCGGTAGCCCATCACCCGGGCGTACCGGCGACCGGTCAGCTCGGCGTACTCCTCGAGCGCCCGGTCCGTGAGCTCCTGCACGTGGTCGAAATAGAAGGGCCGCTGGGCCGCCACGCCCTGCATGTACGCGTCCTGGTTCTGCACCGAGCCCAGCAGGGCCGGGTAGTCCAGGTCGAACATCTCCGGGATTCGTCGCCGGGTCTTGCCGAAGGTCAGCATCTGCCCCGGGGTCGGGGACTCGATGATGTCCGCCGGGTCTCCGAGATATTCCTTGATGAGATCCCGCTCGGGGAGGCGCATCGACTCGATCACGTGGCTCGTGAGGAACCCGTCCTGCGCCACGAGGCCCGGATTGAGGCTCAGCTCGGCGATCCGGTGCGCGATCAGCGTCAGGTCGGCGGTGCTCTGCACGTCCTTGGCGAACAGCTGGAAGAACCCTGTATCGTCCACGGCATGGTAGTCGTCATGACCCGCGTGAACGTTGAGCGCGTGCTTGGTCATGGCGCGCGCCGCCACGTTCAGCACGTACGTGAGGCGCTTGCCGACCGCGGCGTACAGCGACTCGTGCATGTAGGCGATGCCCTGGCCGCTCGAGAAGTTGGTGGCCCGGAGCCCGGTCATGCTCATGCCGGCCGTGACCGCCGCTGCGGCATGCTCGCCCTCCGGCTCGAAGAACAGGAGCCGTCGGCCGTTCACGTTGGTGTTTCCCGCGGCATAGGCGGCGGCCCAGCCCTCGCCCATCTGGGTAGACGGGGTGATCGGGTACGCTCCGGCGCCGTCGCTGGCGGCGATCTCCATTTCGACCACCGCCGTGCTGCCGTCCATCGCCGTCGGAACACCCGGGTACCTGGCTTCGGGTGTCGGGTCGTCGCCTCTATTTCGCCTGATCATCCTGTTAGACTCCCTGCAGCTGTCAGCTCGACCTCGAAGCGCTGGGCGCCCTCGACCCACCGGATGGCTCCGGTGGGACAGCGCGCCGCCGCCGTCGGGTCGGCGAGATCAATCCTATCGTAATCAACGACGGCAAGGCCGTCGCTCATCCTCACTACCTCGGGCGCGTCCTGTGCGCAGCGCCCGCACGCGTTACAGGCCACGGCGCACACGTCCGTCGCCGCTTCCCCGTCCAGAAGGTTCTTGCACTGCACGATGAGCTTGTGGTCCATCGGCATGAGCACGAACAGATCGAGCGGGCACGCCACCACGCAGTCGTTGCACGCCGTGCACCTGTCCGGATCCACGATCGGGAGCTCCACGTCGTTCATCCGGATCGCGTCGAACGTGCAGACCACGGCGCAGTCCGCCAGACCGACGCAGCCCCACGCACAGGCCTTTCCGCCGCCACTGACCGCGACCGCTGCGGCGCAGCTCTCGATCCCGTCGTACAGGGCCTTCCGCGGAGCAACGTCGATTCCGCCAGCGCACAGGAGGCGCGCCACGACCTTGTCCGCTTCCCCGGCGGCCACACCCAGCATCTCGGCCACGTCCTCCAACTCGGCCTCGCCCATCACCGTGCACCCAACCGGTGCCACCTCGCCGTCAATCGCGGCCTCCGCGAAGGCGCGGCATCCGGCGAACCCGCATGCGCCACAGTTGGCGCCCGGAAGGATGTCCGTGAGCTCGTCGATGCGGGGATCCTCCCACACGTACAGCTTCCGATTCGCGATCGCGATCAGGGTGCCAAACGTGAACCCCACCCCGCCCAGCACGGCGACGGAAGCCAGGATGGCCTGAGGATTCAAACGTCCTCCTCAGCCCGTACCCGAGACATCGGCCTGGCGGAGAATCCAGGCCGCCAGCTTGTCCGCCGCCGTTCCCGCCGGTGCCGGTGCCGAAGCGCCGTCCCCGGACGGGGCGACCGGTTCGGGTGTCGCCAGCCCCCAGCCGGCAGACAGGACCGCCAACTGGCGCATTCCCTCGGCCTGCTGGAACGCGCTGATGCCACCGAGAGCCCGCCTGGGCTCCTCGGTGGGCATGTGCTCCACGGTCAGCCGACCCCTGCCGCCATCCGTGGACGGGAGGTGCACGAAGCGGCACGCCTCCGATGGCACGACGGCGCCGATCGCGGGACCGGACGCATCCGCCACGATGGCGAGGTCCTCCGGTTCATCGACCTGCAGTACCAGGAGCCCCGGCGTGATGAGCCCGGCCAGGGCGGCCGGCGGCGCAGCACCGCGCACCAGGATGATGATCTTCTGCGCGCCATCGAGGTAATCAACCAGGCCTCCCGGCCTGAGATCCGTTCCGTCGACGTCGACCACGAGGGGAGGCGCGAGATCCCTCTCCCGCCGGTTCCATACCGCCGGTGAGAAGCTGTCGAGCCATGCAGAGTGGATCGACTCGTCATACTTGCCGGATCGGGCGAGCTCGACCGTGCGCGCGGCGCCGAAAGCACGGCCGGCGCGTGCGAGCGCTGAGGCCACGGCATCACGGAGATCGGCGCCCTTCTCGACCCTGACGAAATAGAGGTCGTCTTCGTGATCGAGGAGCGACTGCAGCGTACGGGCCGCGGCCTCGAGCCTGGGTGCCTCCTTCTCCGCGACCGGCTCCCCACTCTCCTGGAAGGACGCGAACCTCTCGATATCGATAAGACCCACGGCGAACGAACCCAGCTCGGCTGCCGTTCGCTCCGCGCGCGCTTCGACCGTGGCGCTGCCGGCGTCCAGCATGCCGCGCAGCTCCTCGGAGGTGGCCACCAGTGCTGAATGGTAGTCCTCGCGCCCCTTCGCCAGGACGTCCATGACGCGCCTGACGCGCTCGTCGGTCGTCTTGTCAGACGGCATAGCTATCCAGCTCTTCGTTGAGGATTCGAATCTTCTCCTCCGCCGTGTACAGCGGAAGGTGCCGGGTCTCTTCGTACCGCGGCAGGGTCTCGTCGCGGAAGAACACGCCGAGGCGGATGCGCGACGTGTCCGCGGCGAGCTCTCTCGCTGCCGACAGGTTCAGCGGGTCGTGGCGAATCTGATTCGGATAGATCTGCTTCAGGGATTCGGGCACCTCGACCCCGTCCGGGTGATCCAGCAGTTCGATCATCTCGGGATTCCGGACCGCGTCCAGGTAGATGTCCTCCGTGAATATCGGGCAGCGCTGCAGCACGCGCACGAACGAGAATCCGCGGTGCCGATACGCGGCCTGCAGGGTGGCGAGCAGATGCGCCGGAATCCACTCGGCCGTCTGGGCCACGAAGGACGCGTTCGTGATCCCGAGGGTCGCCTCGAGGGGATTCAGTGCGGGAAGATAGCTTCCGCGCGGCTGCGTGTTGCTCTTGTATCCCTGCGGCGTCGTGGGCGACGTCTGCATCTTCGTCAGGCCGTAGATGTTGTTGTCCAGCATCATCACGACCATGTCCACGTTGTACCGGGTCGCGTGAATCCAGTGTCCGGCCCCGATCGACACGCAGTCGCCGTCGCCCATCACCACGAACACGTTAAGGTCCGGTCGGTTGAGCTTCACTCCGGTGGCGACCGGAAGGGCCCGTCCGTGCAGGCCGTGGAATCCGTACGTCTTCATGTAGTGTGGGAAGCGGCTCGAGCAGCCGATGCCAGACACGAAAACGGTTTCCTCGGGCTTGAGTTGCTCGTCCTTGAGGAGTCGCTGCGCCGCCGTGAGCACGGAATGGTCGCCACACCCGGAACACCAGCGGGGAGCGACCCCCTCGTAGTCACCGAGGGTGAATTCGCGATCGTCGTCGACCGGCGTGAGTAGCGAGCAACTGGTATGGCTCATGCGGCGCCCCCCTTCGAAATCCTGTCCCGGATCACGTCGTGAATGGCCCTGGGCTGCAGGGGCTCGCCCAGCACACGCGTCCAGCAATCCACGTCCACCAGCGTCTGGGCCCGAAGCAGCCACGCGAGCTGTCCGCGCCGTCGGTTCTCGTCCGTGATATACGGCATGTCAAGCTCGTCGCTGTAGTTGATCTCGACCGTCATGACCTTCTTGAACCGGCCGAACATCGTCTTCAGGCCGGGCTCCAGCGGAGACAGGAACCGCAGGTGCACAGAGGAGACCGACAGGCCCTCAGCCTTCGCGCGGTCCACCGCCTCCTCGATCGCACCCTTCGTGCTGCCCCACCCGACGATCAGGAGGTCGCCTGACTCCGGTCCGTATACCACGGGCGGCTTCAGCGTGCTGTG
>JAUVTH010000223.1 GCA_030601615.1 Gemmatimonadota bacterium | reverse complement strand
CCTCCGGTTTCGAGACACCGCTTGGAAGTGTTCGCTTCCCGTCGTCGATGTTCCCGTATCTCACGTCCTGTGCCTCAACCGACCGAATTACGTAAAAGCATGTCTTACAATCATATATGGGAATAGGCGCCACGGGAGGGGCTGGCTGGCGTGCAATCCCGCGTTACAACTCGGTCGCGTGGCGTTACACGCCGGGAGCCTTCGGGACCGCTCCGTTCACAGCCGGAAGACGAACCTCGACACACGTTCCGCCGTCCACGCCTTCGCGGAGCTCGAGTTCTCCACGGTGTGCATCGACGATGCGCTGGGAAATCGTCAGGCCCAACCCCGTTCCCGCCTCCTTGGTGGAGAACAGTGGCTCGAAGATGCGATCACGGACCTGCTCCGGTATGCCGGGTCCGTCGTCCTCGACACGGACGCACACCAGGTCTCCCTCTCTCTCGGCTCCGATCGTTGCCCTGCCACCACGCGGAAGGGCCTCGGCGGCGTTCAGCAACAGGTTCAGGAACAGCTGCTCCAGACCAGATGCGTCTCCGAGCACGCTCAATTCAGACCCTCCTCCGCTAACCTCCAGGCTCGCGCCCCTCATCTCGAAAGCGGGTGCCGCCGAGTGCGCAGCCGCCTCGATCGGCCGCCACACGTTCAGCACCCGGTCGCCGTCACGCCGGCGCACGATTGACAGTGCGTCTCCCACCGTCGCGTCGAGCCGGTCGATCTCCTCGAGGGCCCGACGGAGGGGCTCGGTCAGGGAGGAATCGTCGCCCAGCTTCTCCTCCAGACTCTGCAAGTCGATCTTCACCGCCGTGAGAGGATTTCGAACCTCGTGCGCCAGGGATGCCGCGAATTCCCCAACCGCGGCGAGCGACTCGCGGCTCGCCTGCTCCCGCAACGTGCGCTGAAGGCGTTCGGTCATGTTGTTGAAGGCCTCCGCCACCCGGCCGATCTCGTCATCCTCTCGATACGTGATCCGGTGGGACAGATCACCGGCCGAGACAGCCTCCGCGCCTCCGACCAGCGTCCGAAGGGACCGGGTGATTCGGGAGGTGAGCACGATCGCCCCGAACAGGGCCCCGAGCGCCACGGCTGCCAGGAGAAAGGCCCCGTTTCGTGCCGAGCGCCGAAAAGGCGCCACGTATGGCGTCAGGGGGGCTGCCACGACGAGCTCGAGAGGCGGATCACCAAATGACCGCCGCGAGGCGAGCCACTCTTCCCCTCCCCACGTGAACCGATCAGCACCCAGGACCGATGCATCGAGCGGGACCGGGAGCAGCGCGGCCCGTGTGTCCGGATCGACCAACGTCAGGATCATCCCCGCCGCCGACGCCGGCTGGGCATTCCGCGGAAGCAACAGCTCACCCTCGAGCCCGAACTCGATGGCGGCCGACTCGTCGGCAACGCGGAAGAGGTCGAACCTGACGCGCAGAAGCGGCCCCGTGGGCGGGGGAAGTCCACCCTCCTCGGGGGTGAGGGCTGACCGGTCAAACTTGAAGACTGTTCCTTCCTGCAGCGTGCGGATCTCGACCTCGCGTACCCGAGGGTCCAGCTCGAGGAGCTTCAGCTGCAGTGTCTCGGCGGAACCGCTCTCGGCAACGTCCTGTACCTCCGGCCACTCCGACGCGTCCAGCAGCCAGGAGCGCAGAGGAATCCAGTTCCTGATCAGTGCTTCCCGGGTATCGTCGGCGGCTCCCTCGAGTCGTTCGGAGAGCAGTCGCTCACCCGACTGCGCGGCCCCACGCAGCAGGACCGCCCCGATCAGGACCAGCGGCACGATCGCCACCCCAAGCACCAGGCCCAGGATGCGGAACCGAAGCGAAAAGAGTCGGACCACCGGGGTCAGTCCGCGTCCTCGCCGCCACGCCCCGGAACCAGCGGCCCCAGCCCGTAACGCTCGATCATCCGGTCCAGTCTTGGCCGGGAGACGCCGAGGACCTCCGCCGTGCGGGACTTGTGGCCGCCCGTCGCTTCGAGGACCTGAGCCACGTGCTCGCGTTCCATCTCCTCGAGCGAGATCAGGCGCGGGGGTCCGGCGTCAATCATGGCTCCCACCTCGATGTGCTCGGGCCGGATTACGTCGCCCGTGGCAATAACAGCGGCACGGGTCAGCGTGTTCTCCAGCTCGCGCACGTTGCCGGGCCAGTCGTGCGACATCAGGGTCTCGGACGTCTCAGGATCGAGATGAAGTGGCCGGCTGCCCGTAGCCACCGCCGCCTTCCGCAGCAGGAAGTCGGCAAGCAGCGGCACGTCGCCCATGCGCTCCCGGAGCGGCGGCACCCGGATCTCCACCACCCGAAGGCGATAGTACAGGTCCTCCCTGAACTGGCCCGCCGCCACCAGCTTCTCGAGGTCCCGATGCGTGGCTGCGATGACGCGCGCCTCGGTGCGCTCGGGGCGTTCCGCACCGACCGGATAGTACTCGTGCTCCTGCAGCACCCGGAGCAGCTTGGCCTGGAACTCCGGAGGGGTGTCGCCGATCTCGTCCAGGAAGATCGTCCCGCGTCCCGCGATCTCGAACCGGCCCTTCCGGTCGGAGGTCGCCCCCGTGAACGATCCGCGCACGTGCCCGAACAGCTCGGACTCGAGAAGGGTCGCGGGAAGGGCCGTGCAGTTGACGGCCACGAAGGGCTCGTCAGCCCACGGAGAAGCATCGTGGATCGAGCGGGCGATGAGCTCCTTGCCCGTCCCACTCTCGCCTCGGATCACGACGTTGGTGCGCGTAGCCGAAACCTGGCCAACCAGCTTGAAGATCTGGACCATCTCCGAATCTCGGCCGACGAGGCGGTCAGCGGCCCCACTGTCGTCTGTATCCACCTTGCCAGCCTTGATCCGTGTTCGAGCCTGCCTGTCTTCGAACACGCGGTCCAGCAGGGTGCGCAGCTGGTGCAGGTCCAACGGCTTCACCAGAAAGTCCGCTGCCCCCTCGCGCATGGCCTCGGCGACCAGGGGCAGGTCGTCGTAGGCCGTCATCAGGATCACATCCAGATCCGGCGCCCTTTTCTTCAGCATCTTGAGCAGGTCCAGCCCACTCATGCCCGGCATCTTCACGTCGCTGAGGACGACCCCGATCGGTCCCTCATCCAGCGCAGCGAGCGCGGATTCCGCGTCCTCCGCCGCCAGGACTGTCGTATCGTCGTCCGTCAGCGCCGAAACGAGAGCAGTCCTGACCCTCGGGTCGTCGTCGACAATGAGAAGCGAGCGCTTCATGACGGTACTCTCTACAAGTCTCGAGCCGAACGTTTCACGGCATGTACCCGGTTATTTTCATTATAGTTACGGATATGCACTATCGGTTGCTGTCGGCCTGAATGTAACGCTTCGTTACAGCAGGCGCACGGATCGTTACCGGTTCGTGCTCGACGTTCTATTCGGGTAGCCTGCGCGTCCCGAGGTACTCCAGCCTGAACTGGGCGTGGCGCGCAGCTTCCTCCGGCGTCCCCAGCCCGTGGGTAGTCCCCGCCACCATCCCGCTCACCTCGTCTGCCAGATCGAACAGGTCCTCAACCTCATGCCCCGTTACCAGGATCGCGGCGCCGGCGTCCGCCCGCGCTCGCAGGGCAGCAGCCACCC
>JAUVTH010000045.1 GCA_030601615.1 Gemmatimonadota bacterium | reverse complement strand
TTCATGCTGGACCTCCATACGAGAGAGCACGGCTATACGGAGGTAGCGCCCCCGTTTCTCACGAATCGCGATTGCCTGGTCGGGACGGGGCAGCTTCCGAAGTTCGAAGAGGACCAGTATCGGACGGAGCCGGACGACCTGTTTCTCATACCGACTGCCGAGGTCCCGCTCACGAACCTTCATCGCGGCGAGATTCTCGACGGGCGTGAGCTTCCGATAACCTATGTCGCGTATACTCCGTGCTTCCGTCGGGAGGCAGGGGCGGCAGGTCGCGACACTCGCGGACTCCTGCGAGTGCACCAGTTCGACAAGGTGGAGCTCGTGCGGTTTGCGGAGCCGGAGACCTCCGGGGACGAGCTCGAGTTGCTCACGCGTCACGCGGAGACCGTGCTCGAGAACCTGGAGCTTCCGTATCGCCGGATTCTCCTTCCGGCCGGCGACCTCGGTTTCTCCAACGCGATCACGTACGATCTCGAGGTATGGTCGGCGGGCGTGGGCCGGTGGTTGGAGGTGTCGAGTTGCTCTTGTTACACCGACTACCAGGCGAGGCGAGCCGACATCCGATATCGAGCGGACGGGAATGCGAAGCCCTCGTTCGTGCATACGCTCAACGGGTCGGGCGTCGCGCTGGCGAGAATCCTGGCGGCCGTGCTCGAGAACAACCAGCAGGAGGACGGCAGCGTAATCGTCCCCGAGGCGCTGCGCGACCGAGTGCGACAGGAGAAACTGACGGTTTCGTGATCCGGCGACTGGTCCCGATCGGCATCGTCGCCGCATTCTCTGCGGTCCTGATATCCTATCTCGCCTACACGTGGCAGCTGTCGCAGGAGATGCGGGCCAACGCGGCGGTGTTCAGCCACATCTACTTCCAGGTGGTGCAGGCCGTCGCATCTCCGGAAGGCATGACCGCGGAAGCAGAATTCAAGCTCCTGCTTCAGCTGTACGACCTGGGGATCCCGGTCGTGCAGACGGACCTGGAGGGCTACCCGACCCTGACCCGCAACCTCCCCTTCGAGGCGAAGCTCGACGATCCCGATCACGTGGAGCGTGTGCGCCGCTATGTGGAGAGCCTGGATCAGGGGAATCCTCCGCTTGTGGACACCGACCGGAATTTCGTAGTGCACTACGGCGAGCCCCTTTACCTGCGGCGGTTGCGTTGGATTCCGTGGCTGCAGGCCATGCTGCTTGTCGGCGTGGTGGGCACCGGCGTCTGGATGATTCGCACTTCCTCCCGGAGCGAGAGGGAACGGATCTGGACAGCGATGGCCAGGGAATCCGCGCACCAGATGGGCACGCCGCTGAGCTCCCTGGTCGGCTGGCTCGAGCTGCTCGAGGACACGGCTCCACCGGAGGCGCTGCGACCCGACGGAATCGGCGTGCTCGAGGAGATGGAGGACGATGTCCGGCGTCTGGAGAAGGTGTCGCGGCGTTTCGAGCTGATCGGGAGGAAGCCGGCGTTCCGCCCCGTGTCTCTGTACGAGGTCGTCGACCGGCTCGGGAGGTACTTCCGTGCGCGGACACCATCCATGCGCGAGCACGTCAGCCTCGTGACCAACGTTCCGGAGGACGCGCCAGCGGTACTGGGTAACGAGACGCTGCTCGAGTGGGCCTTCGAGAACCTGTTCAAGAATGCGCTGGACTCGCTTGCCGGTCGCGACGGGGTGATCAGCGTTACGTGGCTGGGCGCGGAAGACGGAGTGGCTCGGCTGCGTTTTGCCGACGATGGCCCGGGGGTCGATCCCGCGCTCCGTGGGCGTCTGTTCGACGTGGGAGTCACGACCAAGCAGGGCGGTTGGGGCGTCGGGCTCTCTCTGGTTCGGCGGATCTTCGTAGACGCTCACAAGGGCTCGGTCACACTGGAACCCACCGAGGTGGGGACCAGCTTCGCCATCTCTCTCCCGCTCGCCGGTCCGGACGCTTGACTGGTCTGGCTCTCAACCCGGAGCAGAGGCACGCCGTCGAGTATGGCGCCGGTCCCCTTCTCGTCCTGGCCGGGGCCGGCTCGGGCAAGACGAGGGTTCTTACGGCGAGGGTCGCCCGCCTTGTCCGAGAGCTGGGCGAGCGGCCCGAGCGCATCCTGGCCGTCACGTTCACGAACAAGGCGGCAGGAATGATGCGTGAGCGCATTACGGGGCTCATGGGGGAGGAGCTGCGGGGGCTGTGGATCGGAACGTTCCACTCGATCGCCGCGCGTCTGCTGCGGCGCGAAGGCTCGTATCTCGAGCGGGGAGCGAACTTCACGATCTATTCGGAAGACGACTCGATCCGGTCGATCAAACGGGCGATGGAAGAGGCGGACATCGACCCGCAGCGCTGGTCGCCAAACCTGCTTCGCGCGCGCATCTCGGATGCCAAGAATGCGCTTGTATCCCCGGACGAGTACGCCTCCTCCGCGTTCGACCTCGCTGCCAAGGCCACGGCCCGCGTCTACCCGGCATACGAGCGGATCCTAGCCCGATCGAACGCATACGACTTCGACGATCTTCTGGCCAACGCGGCGCGCCTCCTCGAGGGGGTACCGGAGGTCGGGGACCGATATGCGTCGCGCTTCCGGCACGTCCTTGTCGACGAGTACCAGGACACGAACCATGCGCAGTACCGCATCGTCAAGCGACTCGCGGAGGAGCACGGAAACATCTGCGTGGTGGGGGACGACGACCAGTCGATCTACGGATGGAGGGGCGCCGACATCAGGAACATCCTTGACTTCGAGCGTGATTTTCCGGGAGCCGAGGTCGTCCGGCTCGAGGAGAACTACCGGTCCAGTCTCTCAATCCTTGAGGTTGCCAACGCGGTGATCTCGAACAACCGGGACCGAAAGGAGAAGACCTTGCGGACCGCGCGTCCTGCCGGGGATCCGGTTCAAGTCATTCGCCTGGCGGACGAGCGCGCCGAGGCGATGTGGGTGGTAGGAGAGATCGAGCGGGCGGGACCACGCGTGGGGCCGGTGGATCACGTCGTCCTGTACAGGACCAACGCTCAGTCGCGGCCGTTCGAGGACGCTCTGCGGCGTGCACGCATACCGTATCGAATCGTGGGTGGCGTCCGGTTCTACGAGCGGCGGGAGATCAAGGACGTTCTGTCCTATCTGCAGCTGGCCGTGAATCCCGCGGACGAAGCGGCGTTTGCCCGCGCCGTTTCCTGGCCGCGGCGCGGCGTGGGTGGCGTGACGCTGGATCGGCTCCGTGCCGCTGCGGCCGACCGGTCGATCAGTCTGCTCGCGGCTGCGGAGCTCGGGTCTGGACTCCCCGGCGTTCCGCCGGCAGGCGGCAGGGCACTGGAGGACTTCGCCGCTGGAGTGAGCGCGTTGTCGGAACTTGCTCGTGCGGGTACGACAGAGGAGGTGATCCGGGAGTGCATCCGGAGTTTCGGAATGGTCGCGGCACTGGAGACGGAGGAGGATGGGGCGGATCGAATCGCGAACGTCACGGAGCTGCTGGCGGCCGCGGCCACGTTCGATCCGGCGGAAGTCGACGATGCCATCGGGGAGTCCACCGAGCTCGAGCTGTACCTGCAATCGTCTGCGCTGCACGCCGATATCGACGATTATGACGAGGGCGAGCCCGGCGTTACCCTGATGACCCTGCACAACGCCAAAGGGCTCGAATTTCCCATAGTCTTTCTCGTCGGGCTGGAGGACGGGTTGTTTCCACTCGCCCGTGCCATGGAGAGTCGTGCGGAGCTGGAGGAGGAGCGGCGACTGTTCTACGTCGGCGTGACGCGGGCGGCCGACCGCCTGTTTATCTCGCACGCCGACCGGCGCTGGCGCTACGGCAGCGAAATGCGCTCGGCACCGTCGTCGTTCCTGGCCGAACTGCCCGAGGGGCCCGTCGAGTACCACGCGCCGGGAGGAGGGACTCGCCGGTGGGGCGCCGCTGCCCGAGGTCGAAGACACGGTACGTCGAGAATACCGCCGGTGGTGGAGGGGGGATTCGGAGATCCGAGTCGTGGGGTATCCCGTGGAGCGGGTTGGTCGGAGACGGGCGCCACGTCGTTCGACTGGCACCGGGGTGCGAAGCGCGAGGCCCCGGCCGAAGGGAAAGGCGCTCTACGGTACGACTACTCCGATTCCCAGGAAGATCTGAGACTGGAGGTCGGTGCGAAGGTCGTGCACCCGCGATTCGGCGATGGGCTGATCCTGTCCGTTTCGGGTGAGGGGAGGCTGACTCGGGCCGAGATCGAATTCGACGACGGTGTGCGGCGGAAGGTGATGGTCGCACACGCCGGTCTGCGACCCTGCTGATCCACGATGACTTCGAGGAGGGGCAGTGAATGAAACGCCCGAATTACTCCGGCCGTTGTCGGCGTGGTCTGGAATCGTCGTGGCGGTGTGCCTGATGAGCGCTTGTGCAGATCCAGCGGCCGACCTCGTTCTGGTTGGTGGCCCGGTCTGGACGGGAGACGAGGCGCGCCCATGGGCTGCGGGCGTGGCGATCGCATCGGGCCGGATCCTGGCGGTGGGCGAAGAAGACGAGATTCGAGCGCGAGTCGGGCCCGGGACAGAGGTGATCGAACTGGCTGGCCGGTTCGCCATGCCGGGGTTCATCGATACGCACACCCACTTCATCGACGGGGGATTCCGACTGTCGGCGGTCGATCTGAGGGATGCGGACAGCCCGGAGGAATTCGCGCGACGCCTGTCCGGGTACGTCGCGAGCCTCGAGCCCGGCGAATGGATTCTCGGGGGCGACTGGGATCACGAGCGCTGGGGTGGCAAGCTGCCGGACCGCTCGTGGATCGACGCGGTGACGCCCGACAATCCGGTGTTCGTGACCCGTCTCGACTGGCACATGGCCCTGGCGAATTCGCGGGCCATGGATCTCGCGGGCGTCGCGCCGAACGTGTCGGCACCTGAAGGCGGCGAGGTCGTGCGTGACCGGTCGGGTCGTCTGACCGGGGTGTTCAAGGACGAGGCCATGCGGCTGGTAGCGGCCCACATTCCGATCCCGACGGAGGTGCAGCGGGATTCGGCGCTGCGGGCGGCCATGAGGCACGCGGGGTCGCTCGGGGTGACGGGAGTGACGGACATGGGCTCATGGTCCGACCTCGAGACGTACGAGCGGGCTCGCCGGGCGGGTGATCTCACCCTGCGCGTCTACGCGTACGTGCCGCTGTCCACGGTCGACTCTCTTGCGCGGCGCGTTGCGAACTCGGGACGGGGCGATGACTGGCTTCGCATCGGCGGCGTGAAAGGCTTCGTGGACGGGTCCCTGGGGTCGGGGACGGCTCTGTTCGAGCAGCCCTACACCGATGAGCCTGAAAACACGGGACTGTTCGTGACTCCGATGGACGAGCTCCGATCGCAGATCCGGCGTGCCGATGCTGCGGGTCTTCAGGTGGCTATCCACGCGATCGGCGATCGGGCGATCCGCCTTCTGCTTGACGAGTTCGAGTTACTCAAATCTGAACGCGGCCAGCGGGATCGTCGCTACCGGATTGAGCATGCGCAGCACCTCGGTCCGTCCGCTGCAGCCAGATTCGGGCGACTCGGGGTTGTGTCGGCGATGCAGCCGTACCACGCGATCGATGACGGGCGCTGGGCCGAGCGTCGGGTCGGCCAGGAACGCGCATCGCGGACGTACGCGTTCCGATCGCTCCTGGATGAGGGTGTTGCGGTGGTCTTCGGATCCGACTGGACCGTAGCCCCGCTCGACCCGCTGCTCGGACTGTATGCGGCCGTTACCCGACGAACACTCGACGGCGCGAATCCGGACGGCTGGGTGCCGGAGCAGAAGATCGACGTAGAGGAGGCCCTGACGGCCTACACGACGACGGCCGCGTGGGCGGGATTCAGGGAGGACCGTACGGGCTCGCTGGTCGCGGGTCGTCTCGCCGATGTCGTTGTGCTGAGCGAGAACCCTTTCTCTGTGGAACCCGCCCGCCTGTCGGACCTGCGCGTAGATCTGACGCTGGTGGGCGGCCGGGAGGTTTTCTCACGCCGGCCGTAATGCTCAGCCGAAGATGGTGTCCAGCTCGGGAGGTGGGGTGGCGCCAGTGTCGCGAACCGCGCGCTCGACCACTTCGAGCGCTTCGCCGGTCGTGGCGCCCCGTTCTTCCCACAGTCGGGTGACCCCTGTTGGCAGGGGGAAGTGGTGATCGGCCGTGGACCGGATAGCGTCGGGGCTTTGCCACCCTCCGGCCAGGAGCGCCCTCCGCCTGATCTTCTTGGCTTCCGCAAGGCTCGCGTCGCCGATAGGGTCTTCCGCCGCGGCGCGCGACAACTCGTCGCGGAGCAGAAAATCGGCCACCATCTCGAAGCCGTAGCGCTGATAGTGAACGACCTGTGTGGGATCCAGGTCCCAGCGCGAGTTGTCGATGACTGTATCGAAAATCGAATGCCAGCTCTCATTGCCGGAGATACGGATCATTCCCCGGAATATCCGTCGATTGGTCGAGAAGCTGAAGAGAGTGCTCGAAAGCACCCTGTGGAACAGCTCGTCCGTGCGGGAGTGATCGAAGCGTGTGACGATCCAGCGGGCGAGCTGGGCGTACTCGGCACCGACATCCACGTCCATGCGATGTTCCCAGTACGAATGCCCGAGCGCACGTGTCGAGGAAGTCAACGTCAGCATCCGGGGAACGAACGTGTTGTGAGCCAGCACGTCCGCGGCCAGGTGGCACAGGTAGCCGGTCATGGCCGATTTGAGTGGGCCGTCATCCCCGGCCGTCCGGTAGATCTCCCGTGCAACGTGCCAGTGATGGCAATGGCGTCCGACCGGTGCGTACTTCTTCGCCATCGAAATGTCCGCGGCCAGACTGCCATATAGAAACTCGATCGGATGACGGGCCAGTAGCGCCGCGATCGAGGGAGGGAAGAGGTCGAGGGACCGCAATACCTCGAGTCCGATCTGCGTGTGCGTGGCCGGCCCCCACGCGAAGGCGGAGTCAGGGACGAGGAGCAGCAGTGCTCCGGCTAGAACTACGCTTCCGATAAGTGCTCGACCGCTCAACCCGTACGCCTGCGCTCCCCTCGAGATAGTTTTCGGCGCTTCCTGGACCGCCCACCGAGACGCAGGGCTCGCATGATGGCGGCGGTCGAGAAAAATGTCTCTTCCGCTTCCTCGACGGCCACCTCGAGCAGTGCGTTGATCTCGGATACGCGCTCTTCTGCCAGTTCTACCATGCCCTCCACCGAACTCGTGGCGCGAATGACGGTGCGGTCGATTCGCTCTACGTCATCGGCCAGAGAGGTTGCCACTGTTCCCACCTGATCGAGCAGCTGCCTCGACTGATCCAGAATGGGGAAGGCCTTCTTGAGGAACTCCTCGTGCGATTCCTGGAACTGACGCAATGCGGCCAGAACTCGCGGCAGCAGGACGAGCATGCTCACGATCGCGACAAGGCTGAGCACGATCCACAGGATCAACGATATGAAGACCAGAATCTCGTAGAAGCTCACCGATCCTCCCGTTTCCATGAGGGAGACACTCCGAGAAAGATGGGTCTAAACTCCTTTCCGGACAACTTGTCCGAACGGAGTAGCCGCAGGATGCGGGCCATACCGGCCCGGCCAGGGACCGATCAGTCTCCAGCCTCCTCCAATCGAGTCGCGAGGCCTACCACGCGGTTCACGGGCACGGTAAATACGATTCCGGTCGATGGGGAGGTGAAGCGGCCACACACACGCTCGATCAGCTCGATGGCCTGGTCGACCTTGTCAGAATCCTCGATCACGCTGAACAGCGTCTGGTTCCGTGGCCTGGAGCGGGAGATCAGGCTCTGAAGGCCCGCGAATACGGGACCGTCCTGGCTGAGCACACGGCCCATGCCCTCGGATCCGATCAGAGTGGCGCCCGTTATCCCGAGCTCCAGGAAACCCGCAAGTATCTCCTCGGTGTGGTCCGGTTCGTCAATCACAGCGATCAGCATTTCCATGCGCTTGGCGTCTCAGGCGTGGGTTCTCTCGTATTCGTTGATATGCTCCACCGCTGCGCCCGCGTCCGTGCACGCGACCAGCCCGTCCACGAATGCGGAATCCCTGCACAGCCGGGCGATCCGCGCCAGCAGGCGAGTATGGTGACTCGCCCGATCGGGAGGCGAAAGGAGAACGAAGAACACGCGTACCGGCTCACCGTCCATCGATCCGTAGTCGGCCCCTTCCGGGCTGATCCCCAGGACGACCTGCGGTTCGGGGATCGCGGCACTGATCGCGTGTGGAACCGCGATGCCGTGGCCGATCCCGGTGCTGAGGACCTTTTCCCGGGCCAGAAGCGCCGCGATCACAACCTGGGGATTGTCGAGCGATCCACTACGGATGAGAGGGTCGATGAGCTGTTGCAGGATACCCCGGACATCGTCGTTGCGAACGTCCGTTACGACCCGGTCATCCGAAAGGTATTCGGTGAGCGTCATCTGTTCGGCTCCCTACGGAATGTGCTGTGTCGCCGGGTCCGGCACACCAGCTGATCGTCTAAAGCATAGAGGCCCGTCCGAAAACCTGTCAAGAAGGCCCGAGCCTGCGTTGCCGCGGTGCACGGCGGAGGTCTAATTTGCCGCGCCGAGGTCTATCGGGCCCTGATGTGGCAAGGATAGCAGGAGCGACGAATGCACTATCGAATCGAGGGGCCGGCCAAGCTCAGCGGCCGGTTCAAGCCCGCCGGGAACAAGAACGCGGCGTTGCCGATTCTGGCCGGATCCCTTCTTGCGGACGAACCGGTCACTCTGGAGAACGTGCCTGACATCAGGGACGTTCATACGATGATAGACCTCCTGACGAGCTTGGGCGCTGCTGTCGACTGGCAGGGGGGTGGATGTGTGGTTGTGGACCCGCGAGGTGTGCACGGCGGGGATCTGGATCCCGACTTGTCACGGCGCATCCGGGCGTCGATTCTCCTCGCCGGTCCGCTTCTCGCGCGGTTCGGCTCGCTGGTCCTGCCTCCGCCCGGTGGGGATGTGATCGGGCGCCGCAGACTCGACACTCACTTCCTGGCGCTCGGGAAGCTGGGTGCGGAGGTGGAGGTCGGGGACCGGTACGAGCTGAGGGCCCGTCGCCTTCGGGGCGCCGACATCTTCCTGGATGAGCCGTCTGTTACGGGTACCGAGAACGCAATCCTCGCCTCCGTGACGGCGGAGGGCACGACCCGGCTCAGGAACGCGGCGGCGGAGCCTCACGTGCAGGATCTGTGCGCATTCCTGGTCTCGATGGGTGCCGTGATCCAGGGCGTCGGCACACATGACCTGACGATCCAAGGGGTCGAGGGG
>JAUVTH010000212.1 GCA_030601615.1 Gemmatimonadota bacterium | reverse complement strand
GGCAGAGATCGCGTCCACCCTGAACGAGGCGCTCCTGCTGCATCGCATGCTGGCTGAGTCGACCGATCCGGCCGACAGGCTGTTCTATCTGGGGCACGCACTCGAGCAGCTCAGGGGCACATTCTTCCGGCAGTCGATGTTCGCGGAGTTCGAGCTCGCCATTCACGAGAGAGTGGAGGGAGGGGAAGCTCTGACAGCGGACGTCTTCAGCGAGGTGTACGGCCGACTGCTGCGACGGTATCACGGACATGACGAAGGTGTGGTCCGGATCGACGACATGTTCGATGTCGAGTGGGCATACATTCCCCACTTCTACTACAATTTCTACGTCTACCAGTACGCGACCTCCGTAGCCGCCTCATCCCTGCTGGCGGAGCGAATCCTCAGCCAGGAGCCCGGCGCGACTGCAGCTTATCTCGAACTGCTCAGCGCCGGGGGGGCAGGCTATCCGTACGACCTCCTCGTGGAGGCAGGCGTCGATCTCGCCCGGCCCGAGCCCTACGAGGCTCTGATGCGGAGGATGCAGGGAATCATGGACGAGATCGAGAACCTGCTCGAGGAGAGAGGGGCATAGCAGGTCGCAGCGGAGATCGGACGGCTCCCTCAGTTCACGTCGCCGGCCCGGCCGAGGTCGATCTCGTGCTGCCGAGCAGCATCGCTCCAGTCGAGCCAGCCGATCCCGGCCAGGTAGCCGTACAGCAGCCGACACTCGGAACGCTGGACACGGATCGGTTACGAGGAGTACAGGTCGATCACGCGCTCGATGGCACGGCGACACACGCGGCAGAAGTAGTCGGTTCTCGTGAACATGATGCAGTCCGTCTCCGAGCGGTACAGGCCGTGTGCTTCGTACATAGCGCCCTCGAAGGCTCCGACCTCGCCGGAGTGCTCCATGGCGTGGAGCAACTCTCGCTCGATCTTGCGTTGCTCGTGGAACAATGCGTCGAATTCCGACTCGGGCGCCTGCGACTCGATGAGGGAGGCGCGGCGTGCCCGTATCGACCGGGCGTGCTCCTCGTACTCGTCTTTCCCCCACGGTGTCGGGAGGGGAGTGCCACTCTCGACGAGGCCGGCCCACTTGAGCTTGGCCGGGTCGTGCAGGGCGGTCACGTTCGGTTCCCACGGTTCGGGGTGCTCAGCGGCCCCGGTCTCATAGGCGACTGCCGACGTGTAGTACTCGTCGGCCAGACCCGCGAAGTGGTGGCCGAATTCGTGCACGAAGACGTAATCGGCAAACTCGGTGCCCACGGCTGTCGTCGCCTGGAAGTTGAAGATGCCGCCGCCTCCATACTGCTCTTCGTTGACGAGGATTTCGACGAACTCGTATGGAGCCGCCGAGAGGACGTCCCGCAGCCTTCGGTTGTCGAACGTGAGCAGGTATCGCTCGGAATCGAAGATATTGTACTCTGCCGACATCGGCGTACGTCGGAACTGGCCCACATGGGGCCGGTTCGCGCCGGATTCCTCCGACGGCAGGTCGATCGCCCAAACATTGAAGTCGGACCTTCTGGACTTGAAAGGCTCGGTTTCGAACAGGCGCCCGACCAGTCGTTTCACATCCGAGTGAAACTTGTCCATCTCACCGGCCGTGTAGCCCTCCCCCAGAAGGACGAGGTCCACCTTCTCAGTCGGCTCACCGCTCTCGAACACGGTCCACACCTTCCCTTCGGAGGCGAGGGGCGCAGGGTTTACGAACCGGGAATCCGGGTCGATCGATACGGACCACATCTCATGAAATGCCCCCATCGCGTCCCGCTTCTTCAGAACGACCTGCACCGGTTCACGCGGCCAGGGAAAGCGCAACGACTCGTGGTAGGTGCGGTACGTGTCCCGCGCCTCGGCCGTCGTCTCCCACTCCCCGTAGATCGAGGCGAAGCCCCGGGAATAGAGCTTCCGATTGCTACCCGGATCGATCACTTCGAACAGGTATGGGCCGAGATTCGTCTCATCCACGAGGCGGGTGAGACTCCCCGCCCAGGCGCCGTCTGCAACGATACGGTCGAGAGAGACGATTTCCTCTCCCCGGCCGCCGGTATGAAAGTAGTCCACGCGCATCGTGCGCGGGTGGAACTGCTCGTCGAACCCACTGGCCGCCTCCTGCGCGAACGCCGGGCACGAAACACTACCGAGCAGAACCACTGCAGCCAGAGAAGTGAACGTCGGCAGATGAGAACGACGCGACTCGAATCGGATCATGGGACCTCCCCTGGAAGAGCTCAGTTCCGGAAATGATCGCTCCGGTGCTCGTGGGCCACAAGGCAGCGGACCGCGCTTCCGGCACCTCGCATGCGTTTCAGCCGTTCTCACGGTGTCTGATGGACGGTCGAAGTCATACTTTGCCGAACAGAAAGCCAGAGACCGTCGTGTGATTCCTGATTCGGCACGTCACCGGAGCGACCAGCCCATGCCATTGGCAGCCGTGGAAGAGATGATAGCCGACGCACTCGCCGACGAGGAGCGAACGGGCAGGCTCGCCAACGCGCTGCGCGAACGAGCCGCCACGCACGGCAGATCTCCGGCGGCGGCGGAGGTCCGAAGCGCTGTCGGGTTCGTGCGCGAATACGTGGAGCACGTGCCGGCGTATCTCCGGGATGGGCTTGAGGCGGCCCGCATGGTCGGGCGAGAGATGGAGATGGTCGAGGTGCTGCGTGAGGCAACCGTGTACTGGCTCACGGAGTCGGACATCATTCCTGACCGTCTGGGGCTTCTGGGCATCCTCGACGACGCTTACTACTCCTTGACGCTCATGCAGGCCGTCTCGGACAGGTACGAAGAGGATAGGGGGCGGGCGCTGTTCCCGCGGAATCTCCAGGCGGCGAACTCCGCGATCCGAAACCTCATCGGAGAACCCACCGCCTCGCAGATCGACATGTACATCGGTACCCGCCTGAATGCGGACCCGATGACACAGATGGTTCATGCCCTCACGGCAATGAGCGCCCATCGAGGTGCATTCCCGATTCCGCAGAAGGACCCCATCTGGGGAGACCGGCCTACGGAGGAAATCGTCAAGGCGCGCCTCGGACGCCTGGGCCTGGCCTGATCTTCTCCCGGACTTCTGTTCCGGGTTCGTTCAACAGTGTAGTTTGGCGACGCGGTTCACGGGTGTGCCACGGCCGTGGTGAACCCGCCGCCATCCGGACGCGCAAACATACCACGGAGACTACCATGCCCGAGATCTCAGTTCCGGCCAGCGAGGTCTTTCCGACCCTGGAGAACAATATCCTCGTGGACGGATTCCACATCGTGATCGACCTTGAGAAGTCGCACGGATCGATCATGGTGGATGCCCTCACCGGCAAGCAGTACATCGATTGCTACACGTACTTTGCCACGCTGCCCATCGGCCATAATCATCCGAAGATGGAGGACGTCGGCTTTCGATCCTCGCTGATGCGGGCCGCTCTCGCGAACCCGGCCAACAGCGACGTCTACTCGCGAGAGTACGCCGGTTTCGTGGACACATTTCGTCGTGTGGCAGCGCCCGACGAGTTCAGGTACCTGTTCTTCGTGGCGGGTGGAGCCCTCGCCGTCGAGAACGCCATGAAGGCGGCATTCGATTGGAAAGTCCAACTGAATGCCAGGCACGGAATCGAGGGTGGAGGAAACAAGATCCTGCATTTCAAAGACGCGTTCCATGGACGAAGCGGCTATACCCTGTCGGTCACAAACACGGACCCGACGAAGACGGACCGCTTCCCGATGTTCGACTGGCCTCGCGTCTCGA
>JAUVTH010000015.1 GCA_030601615.1 Gemmatimonadota bacterium | reverse complement strand
CCGATCCACCATGCCGTGCTCCTCAAGGACTTCGGACCGCTGCAAACCATCCGGGCGGACCTGGCGGATGGTCTCCTTGATCACCCGGGGTCCGGCGAACCCGATCAGGGCACCCGGCTCCGCCAGGTTCACATCGCCGAGCATCGCGAAACTGGCCGTCACTCCGCCCGTGGTGGGGTGCGTGAGTATGCTGATGTACGGAAGGCCCGCCCGGGCGAGGCGCTGCAAGGCCGCTGACGTCTTGGCCAACTGCATCAGGGAGAAGATCCCCTCCTGCATGCGGGCACCACCCGAGGCAGACACGATCAGCACGGGACAGGCACGGTCTACACCTTGCTCGACCATGCGGGCAATCTTCTCGCCGACCACCGAACCCATCGAACCGCCGATGAACCCGAAGTCCATCACTCCCGCGCACACCTCGCGTCCTTCGATCCGGCCGACTCCGGTAAGCACAGCGTCGTAGCCCCCGACTTTTCTCTCCGCCTGAGTGACTCGGACGGGATAGGGCTTGGAGTCCACAAAGCCCAGCGGGTCCGCCGATCGCATATTCGGATCGAACTCCTCGACCAGGCCTTCATCGAACAGCACGTCCACGTACTCAGGCGCCGAGATCCGGAAGTGGTGGCCACACTCCGGGCAGACCCCCTGATTCTCAGCAAGACGCCTCGTGTACAGAATCTCCCCGCAGCCGTCACATTTCTCCCATACGTCGGCGGCGAGCTCTCGCTTCTGAGCTACGAGCTTCTGCTTCTCTTTGCGGAACCAGGCCATTCTTCCTCGCTCTGACGGTGAGTTACGCGAGTCGGAATATAACGGGACATGCACGGACCGCGAACCCCCGAGGGAAGCGGTGCGGGGGGCTGCTCAGTTCTCGTAGGCGACACGGCACACGAGGCCCACTCCGACGAAAGTGGTGAGGAGGAACGAACCACCATAGCTGATGAAGGGCAGAGGCAGACCCGTTACCGGCATCAGGCCCACCGTCATCCCGATGTTGATGACGAGATGACCGAACCAGACAGCGAAGAAACAGAATGCGATCATGCTCCCGAATCCCTGAGAGGAGTCGACCGCTGCCACCCGCAGCACACGCCGCAGGAACCACGCGAGCAGGGCGAGGAATACCAGGACCCCGATCAGCCCCAGCTCTTCACCCACGACCGAAAAAATGAAGTCCGTGTGCTGTTCGGGAAGAAAGGCCAGCCTCTTCTGTGGCCCGTTCCCGAAGCCCTGTCCCGTCACTCCGCCCGAGCCGATGGCCACCTTCGATTGGATCAGGTGCCAGCCCGCCCCCCGCGGATCGATGTCCGGATCAAGGAACACGAGCAATCTTCGCTGCTGGTAGGGGGCCAACCGGTTCCATAGCGGTGTCGCGAGCGCGCCGGTGGCGAGGTTCGCGAGAGCCACTGCAACCGCCTCTGCCATGTACGGGCGGCGCACGTACAGGGCCACGATTACCACGACGAACCACACCCCCCACACGGCGGCCGAGAAGCCGAGGATCAGGCTGACTCCCGGGCTCACCAGCAGGAAGATCGTGAATAGAGGAATTCCGGCCCAGAACAGCGCGCTGACCAGGATGATGACGAAAACCAGTGCGCTCCCAAGGTCGGGCTGCGCCATCACCAGAAGAAAGGGAATGACCACAACCAGAACCGGTTGCCAGAGCTCGAACAGCCGCGTCTGGGGCTCCCTTCTCGAGCCAAGTAGACGTGCCAACAGCAGGATCGTCGCCAGCTTCGCGAGTTCCGCCGGCTGGAACGAGAATCCGGCGAGCCGCAGCCAGCTCCGGGTGTTCGGGCCCGTGCCGACCACGAGCACAGCGATCAGGAGCACGATCGACATGGCGTATATCCACGGAGTCGCCCACTCGAGCCACCGCATGGGAATCCGGGTCACTACAGCGAACGCGACGATCGAGACGCACAGCCACACCAGCTGGCGACGCCAGGCACCGGTGACCCCGGAGGGAAGGTCGACCTGGCCAGCGGACCAGATCATCCCGACTCCAAGGCACGCGAGGAGCATGGCTCCTCCGAGGAGAACGGGATCGCCCAGCCCGCCAAGCAGCGCCGCGCGGTCTCTGTTCACTGCCCGACGCCTCCGTTCGCGGGAGGAGTCCTCTGCAGCGAGACGTGCGGAATGGTTTCGACCTGCCGATCGGGCGGCACGCCTTCATTCCTCAGATATCGTGACACTATCTGTGAGGCGAACGGGACAGCGCGAGATGTTTGATTATCGGGGTGCCCGCTCTCCACGATCGCAACGATCACGATCCGCGGGTCATGCGCCGGAGCGAATCCGACAAACCAGGAGTGAGGTTCCCCATGCGGGTTCTGGGAAGTGCCGGTCTTCCCCGCCAGGGTCCACTCGGGCAGCCGGTGCCAGTATGCGGTCCCGCCTGGCTCGTTGACGACTCTCGTCATGGCAGATACCAGCTCCATTCTCCGGGGCTCGGAAAGACCTGTCGTCCACTCCTCTCGCACACTGTCCAGGACCTCGGATTGCAGCAGGTGGGGAACCACTGGCGAACGGCCTGTCGCCAGGGCCGAATAGAACTGGGCCAACCGAATCAGAGTCTGTTCGGTCTCTCCCTGTCCTATCGACAGGTTGAGTACTACGGATTCCGTCCACCCTCGTCGTCCGAACGTCTGATCGTACCAGGCCCGAGAGGGAGGAAACCGGCTCGAGATCTCGCCGGGTAGATCGATGCCCGTCGCCTGGTTGAATCCGAGCCCGTCCACACCGGCCAGGAACGCGTCCAACCCCAGGCGAAGACCCAGCTGATAGAAGAAGACGTTGCAGCTCTGCTTGATCGCACCTGACAGGTCGAGCGGGCCGTGCCCCTCGGGCTTCCAGCAACGGAATGCTCTCCGCCCGAACTGGAGCGCTCCCCTGCAGGAGCTCGGCATGTAGGAATCGATCCCGACGGTGCCCTCCCGCATCGAGAGCGTGGCCAGAATCAGCTTCCACGTCGAGCCTGGCGGGTACAGCGCCGAGACCACCCTGTTCAAGATCGGCTGCGCCGGATCGTCCCTGATTCCGGCCCAGTCCGACTCGGATATCCCTCCAATGAACAGGTTGGGGTCGAAACTCGGTTGGCTGTAGAGCAGCAGCACCTCTCCCGTACGCGGATCCAGGGCCACAACTCCCCCCCGATCCCCCTCCGGAAAGATGGAGTCGGCGAATTGCTGAAGGTCCAGGTCCAGGGTGAGCGTGAGGTTCCTTCCCGCCTGCGCTGATCGAGCCCGATCGGACGGAAACTCGCGCACGATGGAACCCCGGGCATTGACCTCCACATATCGCGTACCGGCGGAACCCGCTAGCACGTGTTCGTAACGGCGCTCGATTCCCTGCTTCCCGATGATCCGACCAGCTTCGTACTCCACGAACTCGTCGCTGTCGAGCTCGGGCCGGCTGATCTCTCCCACATACCCGATCACGTGGGCAGTGACGGATCCTGCCGGGTATCGACGCCTCGGATGCGTCTCGATGACCACCAGCCGGAAGTCTGGCCGGCGCTCCTCGACCGCGGCTACCCTCTCGAATGTGAGATCGTCCCTCACCAGCACCGGCAACTGGGGCTGTCGGCGTCGACGTTCGAGAATGGCCTCGATTCCTTCGGGCTCCAGACCGAGATAAGGCGCCAGTCGCTCGAGCGTCGCCCGCGCAGAATCGGGAGGCGCCGGCAGGAGCGACAGGGAGTAGCCGGGAATGCTCTCCGCCAGCAACTCACCATGCCGATCGTAGATGGCGCCGCGAGCCGCGGGAATCGGAATCGGCCGGAGCCGATTATTACGTGACTGGAGCTCATAGGCGCCGCCGCCCTGGACCTGCAGACGGAAGAACGCGCCGGCGAGCACGACCATCACGACGATGAGAAGAACTCCCGCCGCGCGGGCGCGACGAACCCGACTGAGCCGGGTGGCCTCCCCGTCCGTCATGCAGCCATCACAGGCGTCGGACAGCCGCTACGAGGGACTCCGCCGTGCCGCACACCAGAGCCGTGCCTGCCGCGCTGATCGGCGCCACGACGAGAGCAGCCAGCAGGCCGGGACCGCCCGGCATGGCGAGCATGAGAACCAGCTCTGCGATCCACGTTCCGGCGAACACGGAGATGGGTACGAAGTAGCGTGCGTCGGCAAATAGAAGGTCTCTGGATCGCGCCGCCAGATAGCCCACGATCGTCAACACGAGTGAGATCGTCCCCATCCCCTCGAGACCCATCGCCGCCTCGAGCACGCCGAGCGAGAACCCCAGAAACGCCGCGTAGCCGGCGCGGATGCGGAGCGCCGCCAGCAGCAGACCTCCGATCAGGAGATTCGGCATCGCCGGCCAGCGAACGAAGAATCCGTACAGCGTAAAATGGATCAGGATGAGCACGACCACCAGAATCGCGTCCGGGCTCACTCCCCGCCTAGCGCCCACCACCGGAGCCCTCCTCCCGAGCTCCCTCGGCTGACACGGCTGAGTCAATCGTATCCGGAGGAATGTCGGATTCCTCAGTCGCCGAGCGTTGCCACGCTGTCGCCGCCCGCACGGCCCCCGGTCGGACTGCAGGCTCAACAAGGTAGCTGTGGGACCATCCGGAGCGGGATGCAGACTCCTCGATCACAGTGCCGACACGGATGCCCGATGGAAAGACACCGCCGAGGCCGGCCGTCTCCAGCAAGGTCCCCTCGGCCATTCTCGCCTGATAGGGAACCCCCTCCACCAGCATGAGAGACTCGCCATCCGGACCCGTCAACGACCGGACGATTCCCGTCGCATCACCCACCGCGGACCGCACGCTCGCACGGAAGTCCGGGTGGGTCCAGAATTCCCCGAGTCCGGTGCCTCCCGCGGTCGACCGAAGCACGCCGACCAGACCGGAGGGAACGCTCACCCCCGTCGGGGTCTCGATCTCCCGGAGTAAGGGACTGCGCAGCAGGAACGTGTGGGAATCGCCGACGGACGGCCGGCCAGGAATGAGCTCCGCGACGACGAAACCGCCCGTCCGCCGACCCGGAAGGCCGAGCTGCTGTCGGAGATCCCGATTCTCGCGCTCAAGGTCCGTCGCTGTCTGCAACCTCACGTAGAGGGAGTCGCGCTCGGCCTCCAGCTGCGTCGTCCGGCGAGCCAGGGCGGCGCGCCTCTCGTACCCGGCATCTGCAGCCAGAAACGGTGCCAGGACGGTACCGCGAATGGGTCGGGTGATACCAAGGATCTGCGAAGAATCCAGGCCCGTGAGGGACCAGGAGGAGATCAGAAGAACCGTGACGATGACGAGGTCACGCCGCTGGTTCTCGGGCCGGCCTACGTCGAAATGCCGCAACGCCTCCTCAGGTGGTAAGCACGCTCCGATAGCGCGGGATGTCGTCCAGTATGCGGCCGGTTCCCCTGACCACACACGTCAGAGGCTCCTCGTCCACGTGGATTGGCAGCCCCGTTTCCTCCCTCAGGAGCATGTCCAGTCCTCGGATGAGCGATCCACCCCCCGTCATTACGATACCCCGATCGACGATGTCGGCGGCGAGTTCCGGCGGGGTGATCTCGAGAGCCCTGCGGACGGCCCCGACGATCTGCTGGATCGGCTCCAGTATGCACTCGCGAACCTCGGCGGAGTTGACCCGCACCGTCTTCGGAATACCTGAGACGAGGTCCCTTCCCTTCACCCCCATGTCCCGCTCCTCCTCGGTCGGGTAGGCGGAGCCGATCTGGATCTTGATCGCCTCGGCCGTCGGCTCCCCGATGAGGAGGTTGTAGTTCTTGCGCAGGAACGACACGATCGCTTCGTCCAGCTCGTCTCCACCTACCCTGATGGACGTCTCGGCTACGAGACCCGACAGCGCGATCACCGCGATCTCCGTGGTTCCGCCTCCCACGTCGATCACCATGTTTCCAGTCGGGGTCTCTACAGGCAGGCCAACACCGATCGCGGCCGCCATGGGCTCCGAGACCATGTACACTTCCTTGGCGCCTGCCGCGTGAGCGCTCGACCGCACCGCCCGGCGCTCCAGCTCGGTAATGCCGGAAGGAACACCGACTACGACCCTCGGACGCACCTTGAACACCCGGTCGGCGCTTACGGTCTTGAGAAAGTAGCGGAGCATGATCTCGGTGACGTCCACATCCGCGATCACTCCGTCTTTCAACGGGCGAACCGCCTCAACTCCCTGCGGAGTGCGACCCAGCATGCGCTTGGCCTCGAGCCCGATGCCCATGATCCGACCCGTGCTTTTCTCTACGGCCACGACGGAAGGCTCATTCAGCACGATCCCCTCGCCCGCGACGTACACCAGCGTATTCGCGGTACCGAGATCTACCCCCACGTCGTTGATCGGGAGGAAGCTACCCCTGAGAAGACGTTTCCACATCGCCTGTTCCGTTCAGGATCAACTGGAGAATCGGACCCGTACGAGCACATTTCAGCAGCCAGACCTGCAAGGGTCGGGCCACGGGTTGGGGAATGTAGACTCCGTGTTTACGCGACGAAAGGCAGGGCCCCACCGGGCCCCGCCCGAGGGCTACAGCACCTCCGAGACATCGACGCTCTCGATGCCAAAGGCCTCTCCGACCGCAGCGTACGTCAGCTTCCCGTCGACCGCGTTCAGGCCGAGGGCCAGGTCTGGATCGTCCTGGCAGGCGCCGACCCAGCCCTTGGTCGCCAGGGCCAGCATGTACGGCGACGTCGCATTCGTGAGCGCCAGCGTCGACGTGCGCGGGACGGCCCCGGGCATGTTGGCGACGCAGTAGTGGATCACTCCCTCCACCACGAAGATCGGATCGTCGTGCGTCGTCGGACGCACGGTCTCGACGCAACCACCCTGGTCGACCGCCACGTCGACGATGACTGAACCGTCCTTCATGAGCTTGAGGTCGTCGCGAAGAACCAGGCTCGGAGCCTTGGCGCCAGGCAGGAGGACGGCGCCCACCAGAAGATCCGCCTTCGAGAGTTGATCCACGATGTTGCGCCGATTCGAGAACAGAGTGTCGACGTTGGCCGGCATGACATCCGACAGGTAACGCAGTCGATCGAGATCCAGGTCGAGAATCGTGACGTGCGCCCCGAAGCCGGCCGCGATCCAAGCCGCGTTCGTCCCCACGACCCCACCGCCCAGGATCACGACTTCCGCGGGGAGCACGCCCGGCACGCCCCCGAGCAGCACGCCGCAGCCACCCTGATTCTTCTCCAGGTACTTTGCGCCCTCCTGGACGGCCATGCGCCCGGCCACCTCGGACATCGGGGTAAGAAGCGGCAGCTCGCCCGTGGGCAGCTGAACGGTCTCGTAAGCGATCGCCACGCACTTCTTCTCGAGAACGGCCCGAGTCAGCTTCTCATCGGCAGCGAAATGAAAATATGTGAACAGGACCTGGTCCTGTCGGATGCGGTCGTATTCCGAAGCGATCGGCTCCTTGACCTTTACTATCATCTCGGACCGGCCCCATAGGTCGTCCACGTCAGCAACGATCTCCGCTCCCACCGACTCGTACGCCGCGTCTTCGAAACCGCTGCCGACACCGCCACCCGCCTCGACGAGCACCTGGTGCCCCTGCGCCGTCAGCGCCTCAACTCCACCGGGAACCACCGCGATGCGGTTCTCGTGCGACTTGATCTCCTTCGGAACCCCCACGATCATGGTGCAGCTCCTTGTTCAGTTCTTCCGAGGGCGCACCGGGACACGTCCTCCGGAGCGCCAAAACGGCGCCGCTCGAGGCGCCGGAAAGAGCGGTCCGACCCTCCAGAAAGGATTATGCGGGCCAGAGTTCCAACACCGCTACCCCTTCCGGATCATACAGCATCGCGGCCTCCGCCACCTGCGCCGACCCGATGCCGTCTATCAGGGCCGCGAGGGCATCCAGATGCCGGTACGGCTCTCCGTACAAAGCGGTCGACGCAAGCCGGTGCATGCGGGCGGCGGGCGACTCGAGTGAGAGGAGAATCTGGCCCTTGATCTGCTCCCGAACCTCCTCCAGTTCGCCGGCACTCAGGCCTTCCTCACTGAGGCGCTTCATCTCCGCCAGCAATGCGTCCCGCGCTTCACCGGCGGTCTCCGGACGGGTGCCCAGATAGGCTCCCACGTGCCCGCCGCAGGCATAGAACGACTGGAACGAAAACACGGAGTAGGCCAGCCCCATTTCCTCACGGATCCTCTGGAACAACCGGGAGCTCATTCCGCCGCCCAGGGCTTGACCGACCACTACGGCCGCGTGGCGCAGCGGATTGGAGTGATCGAGGCCCTGGCAGCCGGCAATCAGGTGCACCTGCCTGCCACCAGGCCGGCGTACGACGCGCGAACCCGAGGCGATGCCAGCGAGCGGCGGCACGTTCGCCACATCCTGACCGTTCCTCGCGTCCGGCCACAGGCGCCGGATCTGATCGAGAAGTGCCTCATGTTCCACCTGTCCGGCCACGGCGACCACCATGTTGCCCGGTCGATACGCCTCGTCGTGCAATCGGCGCAGTGTCCGGGCGTCAATCGACTCGACCGTGTCCCTCGTTCCCAGGATGGGCGCGCCGTACGGGTGGCCATCGTACATGAACTCGGAGTGTAGCTCGAACGCGAGATCGTCGGGAGTATCCTCCACGCGCGCGATCTCTTCCAGCACTACTTCCCGCTCCAGCTCGAGGTCATCCTCTCGAAGCGCCGGATGGAACGCGAGGTCGGAGAGAACGTCGAGGCCAGTCGACAGGTGATCGGCAGGGACCCGAACCTGAAACGCCGTGTGCTCGTGCGTCGTGTACGCGTCCAGCGATCCACCTGTGCATTCCACCGCCGCCGCGATCTCGCGCGCCGACCTGCGCTCCGTGCCCTTGAACACCATGTGCTCCAGGAGATGGGCGATCCCGCGGTACTCGGGCCGCTCGTGCGCGGTGCCGCGCCGCACCCAGATACCGGCCGCCACACTTCGGACGGAGTCCATCTTCTCGGAGAGAACCACGGTCCCACACGAGAGAACGGAGCGCCGGACCTCGCGGTCCAGACGCTCCGTAACCTCTTCCCCCTCGACTCCCGAAAGAGCCGCGGGTCGATCCGTCAACACGCGTCCCGCCTCCGCCTGCCTCACGACGCTGACCGGACGTCCGGTCGGCCGGTGACAGTGACGCGCATCCAGGATCAGCTCCCGGTCATCGCCGCACGGCGAGAGAGCTTCAAGCGGCCTCGCTCGTCGATCGCGAGCAGCTTGACCTGAACCACGTCACCCGGCTGGACGACGTCTTCGGTGTTCTCCGTCCGTCCTTCCTCGAGCTCGGAGATATGGCACAGCCCCTCTGTGCCCGGAATGATCTCGACGAAGGCCCCGAAAGTCGTCGTGTTCTTCACCACGCCCTCGTAGATCCGCCCCACTTCGGGCTCCTCGACGATCGCCTCGATCATCTCCCTGGCCCTCTCTGCGGCTTCGCCGGACACCGAGGAGACGGTGACGACACCCGAATCCTCGATGTTGATCTGGGCGCCGGTCTGCTCCTGGATGCTCCGAATGGTCTTGCCTTTCGGGCCGATCACCTCCCCGATCTTCTCGGGGTTGATCTGAATCGTCATGATCCGCGGAGCGTACTGAGACATCTCCGAGCGCGGAGCACCGAGCGTCTGTTGCATGACATCGAGGATATGCAACCGTCCTTTTCGGGCCCGCTCCAGAGCCTCACGCATCGTGTCCAGGCTCAGCCCGTCCGTCTTGATGTCCATTTGGATCGCGGTAATGCCCTTCGACGTCCCCGCGACCTTGAAGTCCATGTCGCCGAGAGCGTCTTCGATTCCCAGGATGTCCGTGAGAATGGCGACCGAGTCGCCTTCCTTGACCAGACCCATGGCCACTCCGGCGCACGGGGTGCGCAGCGGAACACCGGCGTCCATCAGCGACAACGACCCGCCACATACGGTGGCCATAGAGCTCGAGCCGTTCGACTCCAGGATGTCGGAGACGACGCGGATCGTGTATGGGAAGTCGTCGTACGCAGGAAGCAGCGGCTGCAACGCCCGCTCGGCCAGCATTCCGTGTCCGATTTCGCGCCTGCCCGGTCCGCGGAACGGACGGACCTCGCCAACGGAGAACGACGGGAAGTTGTAGTGGAGCATGAACGACTTCGACGTCTCCTCGCGGACGTCGATGGAGTCGATTCGCTGCTCGTCCCGGATGGTGCCGAGCGTCGTCACACAGAGCGCCTGCGTCTGACCCCGAGTAAACAGGGCGGAGCCGTGGGTCCGCGGGAGGATCCCCACGTCGGACGAGATCGGCCTGATATCATCCAGCCCACGACCGTCGATGCGCTCGCCGCGTTCGATGATCTGCTTCCGCATCGTCTCCTTCTCGAGACGCTTCATGACGGTCGAGACTTCGTCCAGGTGCTCGGTGAAGCTCTCGTCCTCTTGCAGCTCAGCGGTCACCGACTCGCGCAGGGCTGACAGAGCCTGGTTCCGCTCTTCCTTGTTCGGAAGCGCCAGCGCCTCCTCGACTTTGCTTGCGGCCCGCTGCCGTACGGCGTCCTCCAACTCTGCAGAGACACTCTTGGGCGGGTACTCGAACAACTACAGCGGCCCACCGAACATCTACACGAGCTCGTGCTGAATCGCGATCAGCTCCCGCAAGGACTCGTGCGCCACCTCGAGAGCAGCGATCAGATCATCCTCACTGATCTCCACCGAGGCTCCCTCGACCATGACGATCGAGCTGTCCGTACCGGTGACCACGATGTCCATGTCGGAGTACTCGAGCTGCTCGAACGTGGGGTTGATCACCCACTCACCGGAAACACGACCCACGCGGACGCTCGCTACCGGTCCGCCCCACGGAATCGGGGAGATCGTAAGAGCCGCTGAGGCACCGAGCATGCCCAGTACGTCGGCATCGTTCTCCTGGTCAGCAGAAATGATGAAGCAGGCGACCTGCGTCTCGTTCTGATAATCGTCGGGGAACAGGGGCCGCAGTGGACGATCGATCTGCCGGGCCGAGACGATCTCCTTGTCGCTCGGCCGCCCCTCGCGCTTGATGAATCCGCCCGGGAACTTCCCGGCCGCGTAGGTCTTCGAGCGGTACTCGACGGTCAGGGGAAAAAATGGCATGCGGGACTGCTTCCGCTCCGCCATCGCCGTGACCAGTACGACGGTGTCGCCGTACTGTACGAGCACCGCACCGTCTGCCTGCCGCGCCATGCGACCCGTCTCCAGAACCAGCTTCCTGCCCGCGAATTCCTTCTCAATCCTGTGTGCCATCTCTTCCTTCTTCTCTTTCCGCTCTTCTCAAGCTTGCCTACATCTCGGCATCCCGGCCACGAATCTCCCGCGTTCTAGTAGCGGGCGCGGGCGGGACAACAAAAACGGCAGCTCGCGGGCGCGCTGCGCCAACGAACCGCCGCTTGCCGCAGGCCTGCATTGCCTCTAGCGACGCAGGCCGAGTTCCTTGATGACCGTCCTGTACTTCTCGTACTCGTTCTTTTTCAGGTATTCGAGCAGCCGCCTCCGTCGGCCCACCATCCTCAACAGGCCTTGTCGGCTGTGGTGGTCCTTCTTGTGCTCACGAAAATGCTCCGTCAGGTGCTCAATCCTCGCCGTCAGCTGTGCGACCTGCACTGCGGGCGAACCCACATCACCCTCGTGTGAGCCGAACTTCTCAGCAATGGCTTTCTTTTCTTCCGTGCCCAGCGTCATCGGTAACAGATCCTTCAAATTCGTGTTTTCAACCAATATCCAGCAGAAAATAATAGCCCGCACCCACCGGAATGTAAAGCTAACCCGAGCACGTCACAGCTCAGTCGTCCTCCGACGCCAACTCCGCTGAGCGAGCAAAATACCGGCGTGCCATCTCCCGATCTCTCTTCATCTGCTCGATCAGCTCACCGGCAGTCCCGAATGGGCGCACGTCCCGGAGTCGCTTGAGGAAGTCGACGCGCACCCGCTCGCCGTAGATGTCCTGGTCGAAGTCCAGGATGTACAGCTCGATCGACGGTGGCGATCCGGCAAACGTCGGCCTCGGACCGAGGTGCAGAAGACCCGAGCGAATCTCCGTTCGCAGCGAAGCACGAACAGCGTAGATGCCCTGCTTGGGAAGCAACTTACCACCTTCCGGCGCCTTAATGTTCGCGGTGGGAAACCCAAGATCCCTCCCGCGGCCCAGGCCGGTCACGACGGGCCCCCGAAACGAGTACGGCCGTCCCAGTTCCCTCGCGGCCTTCTCCACTTCTCCAGCGGCCACGCTTCGCCTGATCCCGGTAGACGACACGGGCGCCCCGTCTACTCCCACCGCCGGAACGACATCCACCGCGAATCCAAACCTTCGCCCCAGACGCCGGAGAAGATCGATGTCTCCTTCCCTCCCGTGCCCGAACCCGTGGTCGTAGCCTATGACGAGCTCGGCCACGCGGAACCGCCCGCAGAGAACGTGGTCCACGAATTCCTCGGGACCGTACTGTGAGAGCGTCCGAGTGAACGGTAGGAAGGCGACGTAGTCCAGCCCCGACTGCGACAGGATCTCCTTCTTTTCGTCCGGCGTCGTGAGCATCCCCGGCGCCTCCTCGGGCCGCACGACGGTCAGCGGGTGCCGGTCGAATGTGACGAGTACGGAATCCAGGCCGCGCTGGTCCGCACGCCTGGTGATCTCCCGAAGCACAGCCATGTGGCCGCGATGGACTCCGTCAAAGCTCCCGACGGTGACCACGGTACCGTCGACATCCGGCGGGAGCCCACTCTCCATGGGTCCCGCGGACTCAGTCATGGAACACTTTCTCCGGCCGGAGCTCGTTAGCGGACCGACGCCCCACGGCAACCAGGCGGTCCCCGGATACCATGGCCACCGGAGACTCCATATCGGAGGCTCCTCGCGCGTCCGCTATCGCTCGTCCATGCTCCACGGCTTCCACCTCTGAGGGATCCAGGTTCCGAACGGGAAGCCAGGACAGGGCTCGTGCGGCCGACAAGCTGGCTCCAGGAGGCAGAACCCCACCTTCAACGTCACCCAGCTGCGCAGCATCGCGAACGGAGAACGGGCCGATAGATGTCCTCCGAAGCGACCGCAGGTGAGCGTAACAGCCCAGCTGGTGCCCGAGATCCCTGGCGAGGGCCCGCACATACGTTCCCGTGGACACCTCCGCCACGAACTCAATCTCGGGAAGCTCGATCCCCGGCGCGGCGATGCGGTGGAACCGAACGGTCTGCCGTGCGAGGCTCAC
>JAUVTH010000126.1 GCA_030601615.1 Gemmatimonadota bacterium | reverse complement strand
AGACGTCGGCGCGTGGGAAATCCGGAGCGACGCCGCCGTGCTCGCAACTCTGCCCGTGCGAATCGAGAGGCCCCCGCCGGCAGCGGCTGGAGCCGGCGCAGCCGGAGTGGCGGTAGGGGCGGACGCCGCAGACGCCGGCATCGGACCGGCGGACGAAACCCCCGTCGATGCGACGATCCGGGAGGGTTACGAGAGTCTCGAGGAAGGGGACGCCGTGGCCGCGGAGCAGAGCTTCCGCGCCGCTCTGGGGATCAACCCGCGACGACCGGATGCACAAAAGGGCCTCGCGGCAGCGTTCCTCGCACAGGATCGGGCAGACGAAGCGGTAGTGTGGTACGAAGTGGCGACTCGGCGGAGTCCGGGCGACGCGGACGCGTGGTACGGGCTGGGCCAGGCCTACTCGGCAGCCGGGCGACGGAACGATGCAGCCGACGCTCTCTCACGCGCCCGGGACATCGATCCGACGTTGGCCGCGGTCGACACCGAGATCGCGGATCTCGGACGTCCGCCTGGTTACGTGACCGGTAGCCTCTGGGGTGGAAGCACGTTCGATAACTCAGAGTCCGGGGGGGTCCGACGCGCGGCGATCGATCTTTCCATCTCTCCAGCCGTCAAGCTGTGGGGTGGGTGGGACCGGTCTCTCGCACCACGCAGCCCCGAGCTCGTACGCGGCCCTGATGAATGGGATTCCTGGTTCGCGGGAGGCTCGCTGTCCTACGGATCCGGCCACCGCCTGGAAACGGCGATCGAGCTTGGACAACGAACCCAGAAGTTCGGGCCTGTCGATGAATCAGCCAGCTTGCAGCAGAACGTATACCGCCTGACACAGATCGTACGCTTCTCGGACGCGCCGCGTGCGACCGAGCTCAGGATCGGCGGCTACCTGGGAAGGTGGTTCGACCGCGAGGACTGGATCGTCTTCAGCCGGCTCAAGACACCGATCGGTCGGCAGCTCAGCTTCGTCGCCTCGGGAAGCTACGGAGAGACGATCGGGACGAACTGGATCGAGACAGGCCGCCACGCGGACAAGGACGGGCGACTCTACGCGGGGGTCGCGTGGGAGAACGACAACGGCTTCGTAATTCAGCCCGTGCTGGGAGTCGGGAGTATCAGCAGTGAGCGGGGCGACGACCTGTCGGGCACGTTACTCGACTTTCTGCTGGAAGCAGCCGTGCCGATCACTCGAGGAAGCGAAGTCCGCGGTTACCTGCGGCACCAGAGTCCCCCGGGAGGCGAAGCGTTCACCGTGATCGCGGTGGCCCTCGGCTTCAAGATGGGCTGGGCTGGAGGCTGAGCCGGACCCCGGTCCGCTCAACCCCCCAAACGGGCCGCGTGTTCTCCTTCTTGACTGCAGTCGTCGGAGCGATCCGCAGCGGCGACCGTCTCTGATTCATCTACATCCAATCGCGCAACATTGCGAGGCGACATGAGAAGTGTTCGTTCGCTGACCGGAATCCTGTTGGCTGGTGTACTTGCGGCAGGGTGCGCATCGGCCCGTTCGCAGGGCCCGAATGGCAAGTCATCCGACGATGACGAGAAGAAGAGCTACGCCGAGATCGTCACGGACAAGGCCGTGTCCGATTCGGGGCTATTCCTCGTTCACACGATCGAAGAGAAGCTCTACTACGAGATTCCCCTCGACCTGCTCGATCGTGAAATGCTGCTCGTGTCACGGCGAGCCCGTACGGCGCAGGACCTGGGCTACGGTGGGATGAAGAACAACACTCAGTCCGTGCGCTGGCAGAAGAAGCGGGACAAGGTGCTGCTGCGAATCGTATCGTACGAGAACGTCGCGGCCGACTCGCTTCCGATCTACGAGGCCGTGCGAAACTCCAACTTCGAGCCGATCGTAGCGGCGTTCGACATCGAGGCCTGGAATCCGGACAGCTCGGCCGTTCTGATCGAAACCACGAAGCTGTTCACGGAGGACGTGCCCGTTCTCGGCCTTTCCAGCGGTATCCGCGAGCAATACAAGATCTCGAGTCTCGACAAGGACCGCTCGTACATCGAGTGGTCGAAGAGCTTCCCGAAGAACATCGAGGTCAGGCACGTTCTCACGTACAAGGCAAAGGAGCCGCCCTCGAATTCATCCACCGGAACGATCTCGGTCGAAATGAATCTGTCGATGGTGCTGCTTCCGGAAGTGCCGATGCAGCCGCGCCTGTTCGACGAACGCGTCGGGTTCTTCAGTGTGAGCCAGGTGGACTACGGACTGTCGGACCACAAGACGGTCGAGCGCACCTACATCACGCGTTACCGCCTGGAGCCGGCCGACACGGCAGCCTTCCTGCGGGGCGAGCTCGTGGATCCCGTAAAGCCGATCGTCTACTGGATCGATCCGGCGACGCCCGAGAAGTGGCGGCCCTACCTCAAGGCGGGAGTGGAGGACTGGCAGCAGGCATTCGAACACGCAGGATTCCGGAACGCGATCATCGCCAGGGACCCGCCGACCCAGGAGGAAGACCCGGAGTTCAGCCCTGAGGACATCCGGTACTCCGTGATTCGCTGGTTCCCCTCGGACGTCCAGAACGCGTTCGGGCCGCACGTGCACGATCCACGCTCCGGGGAGATCCTCGAGAGTGACATCGGCTGGTATCACAACGTCGCGAACCTGCTGCGCAACTGGTACCTGATCCAGACGGCTGCCGCCAACCCCGAAGCCCGCGCCGTGAAGTTCTCCGACGAAGTGATGGGCAAGCTGATCCGGTTCGTGGCGGCGCACGAGGTGGGGCACACGTTGGGCCTCCCGCACAACATGAAGGCAAGCTCCGCCTACCCCGTCGATTCTCTGCGGGCACCGGGCTTCGTATGCCGGATGGGCGTCGCTCCGTCGATCATGGACTACGCCAGGTTCAACTACGTGGCTCAGCCCGAGGACCAGGGCGCATGCTTCGATCCCCGCATCGGACCGTACGACGATTACTCGATCATGTGGGGATACCGCCCGATCATCGAAGCAGACTCCCCTGATGCCGAGAAGGAGACCCTCAACGCCTGGATCCGCGAGCGGGAAGACGACCCCACCTACTGGTTCGGAGGACCGAGTGCCGTCGATCCTACCTCCCTCACGGAGGCGATCGGATCCGACGCGATGGAGGCTGGTGAGCTCGGGATCGCGAACCTCAAGCGGATCCTCCCCAACCTCATGGACTGGACCTACGAGGAGGGGGAGGACTGGTCGGAGCTCGAGGAACTGTACGGCCAGGTCACGGCCCAGTGGAACCGTTACATGGGCCACGTGGTCGCGAATGTCGGCGGCGTCGTGCGCACTGGCAAGCGTCAGGGCCAGGAAGGCGTCATCTACGAGCCAGTGCCCGCGGAAATCCAGAGGCTCGCCATGCAGTTCGTGTCCGATGAGGCCTTCACACCGCCCACCTGGATGATCAACGAGGACATCCTCGGACGCATCGAGAACGTGGGCACGGTCGAGCGGATGCGGCGCCTGCAGGTCGGAGTGCTGAACAATGTGCTCCAGGCCGGCCGAATGCAGCGGATGATCGAGGACGCAGCCCGTTTCGGCGACGCGTCCTACAGTCTGCCAGAGATGATGACGGACGTACGGCAGGCGGTGTGGACCGAGCTCCGCACCGGCGGTTCGATCGACACGTACCGGAGGAACCTGCAGCGCGGTTACCTGGAGCGGATCAACGACCTGATGAACGGGGACGGTCCGTCAGGCCCGACGGTCTCCGTCCCCGGCCGCGATGAGTTCGTCACGAACGTCAACCTGCCCCAATCCGATATCCGTGCGGTCGCCCGAGGCGAGTTGGAATCGCTGCAGCGGGAGATCCGGAACCGCCTAGCGTCAGGCCCGGACCGCATGACGCGTCTGCACCTGCAGGACTCGCTGGCGCGGATCGAAAAGATTCTGGATCCGGAAGACTGACCGGAATTCCGACCGCCCGACCTTCAACCGGATGTGACGAGGCCGCCCGGAAAGGCGGCCTCGTCACATCCGGGACTGCGGTCCGGTCACCGGCTCAGGGCACCAACTGAATGTCCAGCTCAGAGAACACGGCCATGGGCATGCTGAATCCCATCGTAGAGATATCGCCGCCGCCTTCACCCGAGCCCCCGACCGCCAGCAACACGCCGCGCTCGTAGTCCCAGATATAGAGAGTGCGAGCCTCCACGTCGTTCACCAGCTCAATCTCGGACGGAGCACCCTGAGGCTGTCCACTCCCCTCCATGTGGAGCACGCCTTCCGATACGAAGACGGTCGCCCGGATGCCGTTCCACACCGTGTCGCCGGCCACCGCCATCGAGCCATCATACACCGACTCTCCGTCGAGTCCGCCGCCCATGGGAAGCGTCACCCGATGTGCCCAGCTCCCGACCGCCATGTCACCGCCCGGCGGCAGCGGGAACAACAGCGCCGACACCACACGCTGCAGGTCCGCCGACGAGAGGTTGTCTCTCGAGATGTCCGGTGTCTCGGTGAACGTCAGTTCCCCGTCCCAAGTCATCCATCCGCGGAACGGTTTTCCCGCCACGTCGGCCGTGAGGTCGATCATATTGCTGCCGAAGTCACCGCCCGTCTCGAGAACCATCGACTCGATCGTGACCGTGAACGTCGTTCCGTTCTCGACCGCCTCGCCAAACTGCAACGTCATCGTCGCTTCACTGCTGTAGGTCGCCCCCTGCGTGCCGGCAGGCGTATCAATGTCGTTTCCGCCCTCGCTCGACAACGTGTACGTCAGCGGCGCTTCGGTCGGCTGGAACTCGTAGATCGGCCCCCCTCCCGAGCTGGCGCACGCGCCGGTGAGGACAAGAGCGGCTAGGATCGCGGGAACCGTTGCGGTTGACCGGGTATGGAAGATGGGTCGCATGACAGATATCTCTCCACTGGGTGTGTCCTGACAGGCACCCGACATCGGCGGCCGGGTCCAACACTAAGGCTAGCGTATCCGGCGGCTGGCGCAATGCCGGGAGGACGCCCGGCTGGCTGCGATCGAGAGGAATCCCAAGCTATGGACATCTGTGCCGACTCCATGGACAGCGGACGGGTGCGCCGCCCCGCGGTGGCGGGACTGTTCTACCCTTCCGATGCACCGGCCCTGCGCAACGCTCTCGCGGACTGCGCCAGGCACTCTGCCCCGGTCGAGCCCCCAGGACGGCCCAAAGCCCTGATCGCGCCACACGCTGGCTACCGGTACTCTGGCCCCATCGCGGCCAC
>JAUVTH010000109.1 GCA_030601615.1 Gemmatimonadota bacterium | reverse complement strand
TCGATCCCAAACATGAACAGCAGTATGAAGCCGACCAGAAAACCGCCGTGCAAATTTGCCCAGATCATCATCAACGGGGGAAGCAGGAGCAGTCGCTTCACTTGCCCGTCTCTACGCGCCTCCAAAAGCAGGAAACTGAAGACGGCGACGAGTAACGTCGTGAACATGTGAGGTCGGGGGTGCAGGTGTACTGCCTGCAGCACCAGGGAGGCGAACGCGAAGACGAACGCGATCAGGGTCGGGGTACCGGCGCGTACCATGGTCAGGTAGACAAGTCCTACGGTCGCAGTGAACAGGATCGCCGTGAGCACCGCCACACCGGCGAGACCCCCGAGCATATGGAAGCCGGCAAAGATGACCTCAGAAAGCCATTCGAAGGGTATGAACGGCTCTCCCTGCATCGTGTGGGAGAAGATATCGACGTGCGGAATGCTTCGCGTCTCGAGGATATGGCTTCCGACTCGAATGTGTCGGCCCGGATCGCCATCGCCGGCGAACAGGGAACCCGCCCGGATCAAGAGCGTGAAGGCGTAAGCAGCAACGACCAGCACCCCCCCGAGAGTGGGGAGGAGCCAGCGGATGACCCTGTCAGCCCGGTTTTCCACGCCTAATCTTCGTCGCCCAGTGCGTACTGTCCGATGACCGAGCCCGCGCCCGGCACGTCGAGGAAGTAGGATCGGCACGCCCGGTCGAGCAGCTCGATCGACAGTGAGGGTTGCACGTTCTCGTACTTGGCGACGTTGCAGACCGTGTCGACGATGTCCCTCGGGTGGCAGCCACGCGGGGCCATGCGCAGCCTCTCGTAGAACTGCTTGTACACGTGCTCGACGCGCGTGCCATCGTACAGGATGCCATTCGCATCACAACAACGCCGGAAGATCTCCTCGTACTGGGCTCGGGTCGGGCTTTCAACCATGATCTTGTAGCGAATTCGCCTGAGAAACGCCTCGTCCACCAGCTCGAGCGGGTTGAGGTTGGTCGAGAAGATCACCAGGCAGTCGAAGGGGATAGGGAATTTGTACCCGTTGCGCAGTGCGAGGTAGTCGATTCGCTTCTCGAGCGGAACCATCCACCGGTTCAGCAAGTCCCTGGGACGTACCAGCTGCCGCCCGAAGTCATCGATGATGAACACGCCCCCGCTTGCCTTCACGTGTGGTGGGGCCTGGTAAATTCGGGTGTGTTCGTCGTACTGCAGCTCCAGCATCTCCAGCGTAAGCTCACCACCCACGAACACCACCGGACGGCGGATCACAGCATACCGGTCGTCGTGCGCCTGACCCTCGTGGAAGATAGGGCTGTCCGAAAGCGGGTCGTGCTCGGACGTGCCCTCAGCCTCGACGACTTCGTGGTACACAGGATCATACAGGACGATGATCTGTCCCTCGACCTCCAGCGCCCAGGGGAGGTAGACGTGTCCGCCCAGCATTCTCGAGATCGCCTCTGCGATCGTGGTTTTACCGTTTCCCGCGTGTCCATACAGGAAGAGCGACAGGCCCGAGTTGATGGCCGGGCCCAACTGATCGAGGAAGGCGTCGTCGAACACGAGGTGGGAGAATCCCTGACGGATGGTCTCCTCGGTGACCCGCACCCCCCTTACGGTCTGTGACTCGACCCAGCGCCCGTACTGAACAAGCGGTACCGGCGCGGGACCAACGTAGCCATTCACGTCCATCGCTTCTCGCGCCCGAGCTCTACCCTCTCCCGTGAGGTCGAACGTATACGTTACGCGACTCTGCCCACCCTCACGAACCTCGATCAGGCGGCGCTGCTGCAGATCCACGAGTTGCTCGTCCAGAATCCCGAATGGCAGCCGGATAAACGCTCGTAGTTGGTCTCCCGATCGCCCCCCGAGGCTGTAGAGGGTCTTCAGAATCAAGTCCGAGATCAGACCAGGGGCCAGTCCGGTATCCGCCGTGGTGATGGGCACTGGAGGGGTCGGTTGCCCCATTCCCGAAGGAGACGCCGGCACCGAGTCCTGAAGCACGCTATCGGTCATCGTTCCCTCCGTCACTCGCTTGTCCGTCGTCGCTCGCGGACCGAACGCTCATCTGGTCCCCGACGTGCGTATCCGTGGCCTGCAGGGTTCCCACCGGCAGCTCCAGCGCTTGGCGCGCCTTGCCGTGGTAGCGCGAACGCTGGCCGGGACGAAGGTCGTGGTAGACTGCTATGACCAGCCCGTCACCGCCGAGGAACGCTACGTCCAGTGCCTGCTTCATTCCATACATGTGGACAGCCTGGCAGGGATCGAGCAGAAGTCCTTCTCCCCTCCGCAGGGGAGGGCGTCGGAGGAGGCCCCGCAGCCGCTTCCAGAAAGTGTTCGCTACGCCGATCCGCGTTCCCAGGTCGATGCCCGACCTGGACAGATTGCGCACGACCACCCGCTCCATCAAACGCCGCCCAGCTCGTTGACCAGGTGCAGCATTGCCGGGCCCAATACGACGACGAAGATCGCTGGGAAGATGAAGAACACGAGAGGCGGAACCAGCTTGATCGTCGTCTTCGCGGCGGCCTCCTCCACTCTCTGGCGTCGCTTGACGCGCAGAGTGTCCGAGTGAACGCGGAGCGCCTGGGCGATCGACGTGCCGAACCGGTCCGTCTGGATGAGCATCGTGGCCAGCGCTCTCAAGTCGGCGACGTCGGTCCGCTCGCCGAGGTTGCGCAGGGCGTCCTCGCGGGGCGTCCCGGCTCTCATCTCGAGGTTGACGATCTGGAGCTCCTCGGCCAGGACCGGGCTCATGGTCTCAACCTCTTCGGATACGCGGACAAGAGCCTGGTTCAGACCGAGACCCGCCTCGACGCAGACCACGAGCATGTCCAGTGCGTCCGGCAGGGCCTTCTGGATTTCCTTCTTCCGCAGGCGGATCTTCCTTGCCACCACACCCACGGGAAGCATCCAGAACACGCCCGCCCCAGCGACGACCCAGAGGAGCATGCTCCGTCCCTGCAGCGATGGAATCAGCGCGAGGATGATGACCGCTCCGACACCGAGCGATACGACACGCAACGCGTAATAGATGGGGACAGCGTCCTGTCGTCGATAACCTGCCCGGACCAGCTTCTGTCGGGTCTCGAACAGGTCCTTCCTTCCACTCGCTACGCGCTCGCCGAAGCTCAGGAGCCAGACTTCGAGCTGCTCGCGATTGGCCTGCCGCTGCCGGCGTTGGACGACACCCCGGCCGGAAGCGATATCCTGCAATTCCTGCAGGCGTCGCCCTACGGACCGGTCCCGAGCGGGAACCAGCTCGGCGATGGCGATCACCCCGAGAATGGCCGTGACGGCAATCAGAACGGCTACTATAGCAACCACTTAGATCTCGATATCGATGATGCGGCGAATGGTCAGGAATCCGAGGAACTGCATCACCGCCGCCGCCGCGATGAGAACCTTGCCCGTCGGCTCCTCGAACAGGATAGCCATGTACTCAGGATTCAATGCCGTAATGGCCAGACCCAGCAGGATCGGCATGGCAGCGAGGATGTAGCCAGTCAGGCGGCCCTGCGCCGTGTACACCCGGATCTGGCGCTGAAGCATGAAGCGCTCCCTGATCGTGTAGGCGATCTTGTCCAGGATCTCCGCCAGGTTTCCACCAACTTCGCGCTGGATCAGGATAGCCGTGACGAATATCCGCACGTCCACCAGGTCAATCCGGTCGGCCAAGCCGAGCAGGGAATCCTCCAGAGGAAGACCGAACTTCTGCTCCTCGAAGATCTGCCGGAATTCCGTCGACATTGGCTCGGGCGACTCCTCGGCAACGACCTTGAGCCCCGTCGGGAATGCGTGGCCCGCCCGGATCGATCGTCCGAGAAGGTCGATGGCCTCGGGGAACTGCTCCTCGAAGCGCCGGATCCGACGCTTCTTCAGGCGCCTGACATAGAACAGGGGAAAGGACAGGCCGGCGAGTCCTGCCAGCAGCGTCGGAACCGCGCTCTGTGAGAGGATGAACGCGCTGGCGCTGAGCGCGGCTGCCAGGCCCACCGATATGGTGATGAACGTGCCCGGCGTCCAGTTGAGGTCCGCCTGTTCCAAGAGCACCTTCAGGTCCTGCACCTGCGGGAGAGTAGTCAGTACGGAGTCAAGTCGCGAGTCCGCGGCCCGGTCACGCAGCAGCGAGGTGCTGAGCACCGCATCGCTGACTTCGTCCTTTCCCGCGACCGCCTCGAGTTGCCGGCGGAAATCCCTGCGCCGACGCACCTCGCGGAGACTCTCCGTGAGGAACGCGAGGGAAACCACGGCCATCCCCACGGCGAGGAAGACGACGAGGGCCGGCAGCCAGTTGGAAGGAAGAAAATCGGGCATCAGACTCTCTCCGTCAGGCTTCGATGTTCGAGAACAGGGAGACCGGAAGCTCGACTCCGTACGCCAGCATTCGATCCGTGAAACGTGGCCGGATGCCTGTCGCCTTGAAGCTACCGATGACGTTGCCGGCTTCGTCCACTCCCTCGCGTTCGAAGACGAATATGTCCTGCATCGTGATGATGTCCCCCTCCATCCCCGTGATCTCGGAGATATTCACGATCTTCCGCTGGCCGTCGGACAGCCGCTCCACCTGAATCAGAACGTTGATCGCGCTGGCAATTTGCTGACGCATGCCCTTCGTGGGGAGGTTCAGGCCGGCCATCGAGATCATGGTCTCCAGGCGGGCAAGGGCGTCCCGAGGAGTGTTGGCGTGAAGCGTTGTCAGGGAGCCGTCGTGCCCGGTGTTCATGGCCTGCAGCCTGTCGACGGCCTCGGATCCACGAACCTCACCCATGATGATCCGGTCGGGCCTCATCCGGAGCGAGTTGATCAGCAGGTGTCGCTGGGAGACTTCGCCGGCGCCCTCAACGTTGGCCGTGCGGGTCTCGAGCCGTACGACGTGTGGCTGCCTCAACTGAAGCTCCGCGGAGTCCTCGATCGTGACGATCCGCTCGGAGGCCGGGATGGCCTCCGACAGCATGTTGAGGAGCGTCGTCTTACCGGCGCCGGTACCACCCGAAATGAGGATGTTCAGGCGTGCCTTCACTATCCCCTGCAGGAGCTCGAGCATGGCCGGGGTCAGCGTTTCCGTGCGCAGGAGATCCGGGGCTGAGAGAACGTCCTTCTTGAACTTACGGATCGACAGATGCGGACCGTCCAAGGCGAGCGGCGGAATAACCGCGTTGACCCGCGATCCGTCGGCCAGCCTGGCGTCCACCATCGGAGACGAGTCGTCGATGCGACGTCCCACGGCCGAGACGATCCGGTCGATGATCTGGAGCAGGTGCCGGTCGTCCTTGAATTGGACGTCGATCTTCTCGAGCCGCCCGTTGCGCTCGATGAACACCCGCTTGTAGGTGTTGACCAGGATATCTGAAATCGTCGGATCCTGGAGAAGAGGCTCGATGGGACCCAGGCCGAAGATCTCGTCGAGCACCTGTGTGACCAGGTCCTCGCGCTCGTCGTAGTTGAGTGGCGTCGCTTCGCTGGCGAGGAGGTCGTGAACGACCTTGCGGATCTCATCCACGACCTGCGCCTTGTCCAACGCGTCGATGTTCGAGAGGTTCAATCTCTCGAGAAGC
>JAUVTH010000180.1 GCA_030601615.1 Gemmatimonadota bacterium | reverse complement strand
GCCTGGCACGGTCTCGAGCAGTTCGCCTTCGCGGGATAGCGGACGCGGCAGAATGTCCCGATACCCCACGTACCCCTGCGAAGCGGTCACGGCGACACCCGAAAGGTCGTCACGTCGTCCCTCCACCTCGAGGAGCTCGAGAAGGACGACCCCAGTGCTGTCGCCGCTCTCGGCCTCCTCGATGGGCTCCTGCGCCGAGGCAGATGAGGGGAAGCCCCACACAAGAAGGCAGAACACGCTTACCAGCTTCATGCCGGTGCGCTTCATGCATACCTCCACCAGCGGCTCCCTTCCGGGGCCGCCCGCGAGTTGATTTAGTTGCGTCTGAGTGGTACTGCGGGGGATCAGGCCCGGGGCGGTGGGATCGGTGGGCAGTCGGGGATGCCTGGGGTCGGGCTCGACATCGCGGCTCGAGGAGTACTGCTGATCCAAAACAGCGGAGCGAGCCGCTGAGATGCCTCAGGGAGGTGAACACCCGGCCCCGAGTTGTCTGACGCCGGGGCGTGCGCGTCCTCGAGGGCGTCCTCGGTCGTCACACCTGCCAGCAACACTGCGTCCACCAACTCCGCGTGGGAGTGAGCCGATCCCCCATCCGGGTGCACGTGCGAATGGTCCTCGCCGCTCGCGTGCGCGACGAGGGGCCCGCGGACGGCATGGAAACCCTCATGAAGCAGCCCGGACAAGCCAGGTAGCAACACCGGGGCGAGATAGGCAGTAACGATCGCCGCGGCGAGGGCTCCGTGTATCGCAGTGCGCCTGAGTGGCATCGGACTCTCCCGAGCAGGTACACATGTTACTGCTGTGGGAGGGTCGCCTCAATGCCGGGGTCGCAGACGACGCCCGCATCATAGCGTGGACCGGTCGGTCGGCCTATTCTCCGGGGATATCTTTCCCTGCCATGTAAACCCTTGCCAGGAGAGATCCATGTCTCCCCGTCGGCTCGTGTTCGGCGTCCCCGTTCTGGCTACGGCCGCCCTGCTCGGGGGTCTCGCGTTCGGCTTCGCCCGGCCGGTGGCCGCCCAGTCGGCAGACCGCAACGTGGTCCATGACACGCTGCTCTACTCGGCGCTCAAGTACCGTTCGCTGGGGCCGGAGCGCGGAGGACGCGTGACCGCCGTGACTGGAATTGCCGAGCAGCCCCTGACGTTCTACATGGGAAGCACGGGCGGAGGCGTGTGGAAGACCGTGGACGCGGGCATCAACTGGGAAAACGTCTCCGACGGGTTCTTCGGTTCGGCTTCCGTCGGGGCCATCGATGTGGCCGACTCTGACCACAACGTCGTATGGGTGGGCATGGGCTCGGCCTGCATCCGCGGCAACACGTCGCAGGGCGATGGGGTCTACCGCTCGGTGGACGGCGGCCGCACCTGGGCGCACGTCGGCCTGCCGGAAGCGGGACAGATCGGGAGGGTCATCGTTGACCCGCGGGACCCGGATGTGGCTTTCGTGGCGGCGCTCGGACACCCGTTCGGTCCGAACCCGGAGCGCGGAGTGTTCCGGACCCGCGACGGCGGGACGAGCTGGGAGCGGGTTCTGTTCGTCAGTGACAGCACCGGGGCCGTGGACCTGGCTATGAACCCGAGCAATCCGCGGATCCTGTTCGCTGGAATGTGGCGGGCCGAGCGAAAACCCTGGACGATGATCAGCGGCGCTGAGGAAGGCGGCATCTACCGGAGCGTCGATGGGGGAGATACGTGGGAGCGCCTGGAGGGTGGGTTGCCGGACGGGCTCGTGGGGAAGACGGCCGTCACGGTCTCACCGGCGGACCCCGACCGCGTGTGGGCCCTGGTGGAGGCGCCCGGGGAGGACGGCGGTGTGTACCGCTCGGACGACGGGGGCGACACGTGGACGCAGGTGAATTCGGACCGCGAGCTCCAGCAGCGGGCCTGGTACTACACGCACATTTACGCCGACCCGGTGGACGAGAACACGGTCTACGCCCTGAACGTGAGCTACTGGAAATCGATCGACGGCGGCCGGACCTTCGAGAGCATCGGGGTCCCACACGGCGACACGCACGACCTGTGGCTCAACCCGAAAGATCCGGAGACCGTCGTGATCGGCAACGACGGTGGCGCGCAGGTGTCGCAGAACGGAGGCGAGTCGTGGTCCACCATGTACAATCAGCCCACGGCCGAGATCTACCGGGTGTTTGTCGACGAGGGATTTCCGTACCGCGTCTACGGGTCCCAGCAGGACAACAGCACCATCTCGCTTCCGAGCCTCGACATCGGAGGTGTGACCCACTACGAGCACTGGCGCTCGGCCGGCGGCTGCGAGAGCGGGCACATCGCCATCGACCCTCGAGACCCGGACGTGACTTACGCCGGGTGTTACGGAGGCTCGATCTCGCGGGTGAACTATAGAACCGGGGCTTTCCGTCAGATCCTCGTGTATCCACAGATGCAGCTCGGCCAGGCGCCCGGGACTCTGCGCTACCGGTTCCAGTGGAACGCGCCGATCCGCCTGTCCCCGCACGATCCCGACGTGCTCTATCACACCTCTCAGCACGTGCACCGGTCATGGGACGGCGGCGGGACCTGGGAGACCATCAGCCCCGACCTGACGCGCAACGACACCACGAAGCAGGGCTTCGCGGGCGCTCCGATCACGATGGACAACACGGGAGTCGAGGTCTACGGGACGATCTTCTCGTTCGAGGAGTCGGCCCTGGAGCCCGGCGTCCTGTGGGCGGGGACTGACGACGGACGTGTGCACGTCTCGAGAGACAATGGCGCCACGTGGGCCGATATCACGCCCAGCGACATGCCTGAGTGGGGTACGGTGAACACGATCGAGCTGTCGGCGCACGCTCCGGGGCGGGTGTTCCTGGCGGTGCACCGGTACCGGCAGGATGATTTCCGCCCGTACGTGTTCCGGACTGACAACTACGGCGATTCCTGGGATCTCCTGACCAGGGACAACGGCATCCCGGAGACGCACTTCGTACGGGTGATCCGGGAGGATCCCGAGACGAGGGGCCTGCTGTACGCCGGCACCGAGTACGGGATGTACGTGTCGTTCGACGACGGCCGTCACTGGCAGACCCTGCAGCGGAACCTCCCGGTATCGCCGATCACGGACATGCAGGTGCACCGTGGAGATCTCGTGGTCGCGACCCAGGGCCGTTCGTTCTGGATACTCGACGACCTGTCGCCTCTCCGGCAGCTTGGGGCCATGGAGGGCGAGGCGGAGCCGTTCCTGTTCGAACCGGCCGGGGCGGTGCGGGCCCGCCTCTCGGGAGGTGGCCCGGACGGACGTCCATCGGGCGCGATCTTCTACTACTACCTGCCCGAGGAACCCTCCGACGTAGTGGCACTCGAGGTGCTGGATTCGACGGGCGAGGTCCTGCGCACTTACACGTGGGAGCCGGAGGAAGGCTCAGACGACGCTGAGGGAGACGCGGACAGCGCAGAAGCGTCCGGCGCGGGAGACGAAGGGGCGGGGCTCGAGCGCTCCATGGAAGGAGACTCCATTCCGGCCGCGGCCGGCCTCAACCGTGCCAGCTGGGACCTCCGAATCGGGCGCCCGGACATACTCGACGACGCTGTCATCTGGGGCTTCACCGGAGGTCCTCAGGTGGTGCCCGGCACCTACCGGGTTCGCCTTACTGCCGGCGATCGGAGCGCCACCCGCTCCTTCACGGTCCATCCCGACCCGCGCCTGGATCTCTCGGATGCGGACCAGTCGGCCCAGTACGCGCTGATGATCGAGATCCGGATAGCCCTGCAGGAGACGCACGAGGCAGTGGACCGAATCCGCGAGGTCCGTGCCCAACTACAGGACAGGGCCGATCGGGCGTCCGAGGCGGGCTACGGAGACGAGCTCCCGGCTCTCGCCGATTCGGTGGCCGCGGACCTGACGACGATCGAGGAAACCCTGACTCAGACGAAGAGCGAGAGCAACCAGGACCCCCTCAATTTCCCTCCCATGCTGGACAATCAGCTCGCCTACCTGTACGGCTACGTGGGCTTTTCGGACGGAGCGCCCACGGCGGGCGCGAGGGAACGGTTTTCGGACCTGAGAACCGAGCTGGACGCAGCGCTGGAGCGCCTCGAGGACGTCCTGGCGGAAGGCGTGGCGCGGTTCAGCGATACCCTGAGCCAGCGCGAGGTCCCGGCGGTG
>JAUVTH010000263.1 GCA_030601615.1 Gemmatimonadota bacterium | reverse complement strand
TCCCTGATCACTCGTCTTTCTCCTGCACGTAGCCAGAGCTCTTGGCGAAGCTCCTCAGGCGCTCCTGGAGGATCCGCCTGGCACGGAACAGCCGGCTCTTGACCGTGCCCACCGGCACGTCCAGCACCTCCGCGATCTCCGCGTACTTCAGGTCTCCCATGTCACTCAGCACGAGAACCTCCCGGAATTCCTCCGGCAGGTCGTCGATCGCTTCGATGACCTCGTCCCCGATCAGCCGATCGAAGAACTCCCTGTCCGGACGCTCGGACCCGGTGCCCCACGCGGACACGGCGGCGAGCGTCTCCATCCGCGCGTCGAAATCGGCCGCCGGGCGCTCGTAGCGGTTGATGGCCTTCTCCTTCCCGTGCAGGTACGTGTTCCGGCAGATCGTGAACAACCATGACTTGGCATTGCTGCCCCGTTTGTAGGTATGCCAGAATCGGTGCGCCCGGAGGAACGTGTCCTGTACGAGGTCCTCTGCGGCGTCCCGGTCACCCCCCGTGAGACGCAGCGCGAATCCGTGCACCGCATCGAACCACGGAAGTGCCTCCTCGGCGAATCCCTCGGCGGCCAGCGCCGGCTCTTCGTCGCGTTGAGCGGGGCGGGTAGTTCGCTCCCGTCCGGCGTGCACCTCGTGAGCGCCCCGTCCGGAAAGCATCGTCCAGGCCATTCGAACTTGCTCCCACAGAGCTGCCTGGCTCACGCCGGCACCGATGTCGAATACTCGTTCAGAACCATGCGTCCATCCGGATCGGGGCATCCACCACAGAGTGAATCAAGATAGAGGCTCGAGTGGTTCCCACCAGATCTGTCGCGGAACCCTTGCGCCTGTGTCGCCGTTCCTTGAAGGCTTGTCGACGGGATCTTCAAGAAAGGTGGTTCATTGGCTAACGAGTCGGGCGTGATATCTCGCGGGACTGCCGCGGATTCGACGGATTCTGCACATGCGGGTGGTGCGGTCTTCCACGAGCTGACGCGGAGCCTGTGCCCCGAATGTCGCCGTGTGATCGATGCGAAGGTGCTGCTGCGCGACGGTGCGGTGTTCATGCTCAAGCGCTGCCCGCAGCACGGGGCGTTCGAGGCCCGCGTGTACGGCGACGCCGAGGCCTACGTAGACTTCGCCCGCTTCAACCGGCCGGGCACGGTGCCCGAGGCCTTTTCGACCGAGGTCAGTCACGGCTGCCCGCACGACTGTGGCCTGTGCCCCGACCATGAACAGCACGCTTGCGTCGGGATCATAGAGGTCAACAGCGCCTGCGACATGGACTGTCCGCTGTGCTTCGCCGACGCGGGCCGCGGCTACAGCCTCACGCTGGCCGAGGTGGAGGCGGCGCTCGATTCCTTCGTGCGCACGGAGGCGGCGCCGGAGGTGGTACAGTTCTCGGGTGGGGAGCCGTCGATCCACCCTCAGATCGGGGAGATGATGCGGGCGGCGTCACAGCGAGGGATCCGCCACGTCATGCTCAATACGAACGGGCGGCGGATTGCCCGGGACGACGCGTTCCTGGATGAGCTCGCGGACATTCGGCCCGCGATCTACTTCCAATTCGACGGATTCGACGCGGACACGAATCAAAAGATCCGCGGCGAGCCGGACCTGCTTGACGAGAAGATCCGCGCACTCGACCGCCTCGCGACCATCGGATGTCCCGTGGTTCTCGTCCCGGCGATCGAGTGGGGAGTGAACGAGCACGAGGTCGGCCGCATCGTCGAGTTCGGACTCGAGCACCCGGCCGTGTTCGGGATCAACTTCCAGCCTGCCTTCCACGCGGGAAGGCACGGGGATCACGATCCGCTCCGGCGGGTCACCAACCCCGACATCCTCCGCTGGATCGAGGAGCAGACCGACGGCCGGTTCCTCGTGTCCGATTTCTTTCCTGTTCCGTGCTGTTTCCCGACCTGTAACTCAGCCACGTACGCGTACGTCGAGGACGGCAAGGTTACGCCGCTCCCCCGCATCCTGCCGATGGAGGACTACATGGACTACATCGCCAACCGCGTGCTGATGGATGTTCCAGGGGAGATGCGCCGGCTTCTCGAGGGGCTGTGGTCCGCAGCCTCCATTCCGGGCACCGGAGATGCGGCCTACGCCTTCGATCTCGCGTGCGCGGCCTGTGGGCTGCCGCAGGGCCTCGGTGGAATCGAAGACATCGCGGGTCGCATGTTCATGATCACGCTGCAGGACTTCATGGACCCGTGGACGTTCAACCAGAAGAACGTGATGAAGTGCTGCAAGGAGATCCTGCTGCCCGACGGCAAGCAGATCCCGTTCTGCGCCTACAACAGCGTGGGCTACCGGGAACAGGCGCGGGATCAGCTGGCAGCGAGCCAGCCGGATCGCGATCGCGCCCGGCGGACGGGAGAGCCGCTTGAGATCAAGCCACTTCGATTCGAATTCGATCGTCCGGGAACCGAGGCGTGACCACGGAGGCCTGGATCCAGGCCCTCACCGATACACCAGTCGGTGACCGTCCTGAGCCCGAGACCCTCAAGGCCTGCTGCGCCGATGTCTACGCCAGCGACTGGGCGCGCCTGCTGCTCGGCGACTCCTTTCACCCCGGCGGCATGCAGCTCACCGATCGCCTCGCTGGAATGCTCTCGCTGCGCCGGGGAGACCGGGTCCTGGACGTGGCGTGCGGCGCGGGAGCGAGCGCGATCCACCTGGCCGACCAGTTCGGTATTCGACTGGTGGGCATCGACTTCAGCGAAACAACGGTCGAGCGGGCCCGTGCGGCAGCCTCCGAAGCCGGAAGCGCGGCCGAGTTCGCTGTCGGCGACGCTGAGAACCTCGACTTCGAGGACGCCAGCTTCGACGCGGTCATATGCGAGTGCTCCTTCTGTGTCTTTCCCGACAAAGTGGCGGTGTCGTCGGAGATCGCGCGCGTACTCCGCCCCGGTGGTCGAGTCGGGATCGGGGACGTGTGCCGCGACGGCGATCTGCCGCCCGAGCTCGAAACGCTGTTCGGGTGGGTGGCGTGCATCTCCGATGCCTATTCGACTCACGACATCGCTGCGGCGCTCGCCGGGGCGGGTCTGCGCACGACCGGAGAGGAACGCCACGACGACGCGCTCGCCGCTCTGATTCGCGAAATCGGCGGACGTCTGATGACT
>JAUVTH010000200.1 GCA_030601615.1 Gemmatimonadota bacterium | reverse complement strand
ATCGAGCTGGTGGACAAGGTCATCGATGTGGACCAGAGTCCGATCGGGCGTACACCGCGTTCCAACCCGGCGACCTACACCGGGGTGTTCACGCCGATCCGGCAGCTCTACTCACAGCTTCCCGAGGCACGGATCCGGGGTTACGGCCCCGGTCGATTCAGCTTCAACGTCAAGGGTGGGCGCTGCGAGGCATGCCGCGGCGATGGTCTCGTGAAGATCGAGATGCACTTTCTGCCCGACGTGTACGTGCCGTGTGACGTGTGCCGTGCGAGACGCTACAACCGCGAGACGCTGGAGGTGCTGTACAAGGGAAAGAGCATCGCCGACGTGCTCGACATGACGGTGGACGAGGCGCTCGAGTTCTTCGAGCCGATCCCCAGGGTGAAGCGCCATCTCTCCACGCTGTCAGACGTGGGCCTCGGCTACATTCATCTCGGCCAGGCAGCGACGACTCTGTCCGGCGGCGAGGCGCAGCGTGTCAAGCTCGCCTCAGAGCTCTCGAAGCGCGGCACCGGCCGGACGCTGTACATCCTGGACGAGCCTACGACGGGCCTCCACTTCGAGGACGTTCGCATTTTGCTGGAAGTCCTGCACCGGCTGGTCGACCTCGGCAACACGGTCCTCGTGATCGAGCACCACCTGGACGTGATCAAGACCGCCGACTGGGTCATCGACCTGGGTCCGGAAGGCGGCTCCGGAGGCGGGCTGGTAGTGGCGGCAGGAACGCCGGAAGATGTTGCCCGCACCGAGGGAAGCTACACCGGCCAATACCTGCGGGATATCCTGTAGAAGGCTGTTGAAGCCCCCGATCGACGTCACGGATCGATCCGGTAATGCCGGTCTCGTTGATCGCACCCTCTCTCCGGGTTAACGTAAACGACTCTGAACGTAGCAGACTGCGGAATGAAACCGGCGCCCCCCGGATTCCGTACGAGCGAGTACCGAACGGTCACAGGAAGCGCGGACAACAACAGCTCGTGAACGTCTTCGTGTTGATCATTCTGCTGTTCTTCGTGGTCGTGCCCATCGGGCAGGCGGTCGCGAAGGCGATTGAAACGAGGGCGACCCGTCCGCCACTGCCAAAGGAACCGGAACAGGCGGGCCGGCTCGAAGAGCTCGAGCGGCAGGTCCTGTACCTGTCGGAGCAGGTCGAGGGGATGGTCGAACACCAGGAGTTCCTGACGCATCTGCTGGAAAGTAGACCCTCGAGCGTACCGTCCGCCCACAGCGAGGAAGAGGGACAATGATCAGCCGCGAAGACCTGGAGAGCTTTCTCATCCGAACGGAGATGGATCATCGGGAGATCGGCGAATCGATGTGGCTCGTGGACCCGGTGAGAGACGCCGAAGAGGACCACCCCGCGGTGGTCGTGAGCCTCTCACCGCCCCTGGTGATTTTCCGGGCCGCTATCGGCATGGTGCCGGAAGGCGACCAGGCCCGTCTAACCCTGTTCAAGGATCTCCTCGAACTCAACGCGTCGGACATGGTCCACGGCGCGTACGGCCTCGAGGGGGATGAGATCATCCTGACCGATGCCCTGGAGATTGGGGATCTGGACTACTCGGAGTTTCTGGCGTCCCTGGAGAGCCTCTCTCTGGCGGTGACGTCCCACGCTAAGCAACTCGCATTGGACTGACGGAGCCATGGGTATCTTCGATAGACTCTCTCGCCTGATTCGTTCAAACATCAACGACCTGATCGCCCGGGCCGAAGACCCGGAGAAAATGCTGGTTCAGGTCATCGAGGACATGCGCAAGCAGCTGGCTCAGGCGAAGCAGGAAGTGGCCGTCGCCATCGCCGACGAGCGGAAACTGCGTGCGCAAATGGAGGAGGAGCGCAAGCAGGCGCAGGAGTGGGAACGCCGTGCCCGCCTGGCGATCCGCGAGGGCCGTGACGACCTGGCGAAGCAGGCCCTGATGAGGGGCCAGGAGCACGCCAACAACGCGGCCGAGATGGAAGGGCAGTGGGAGAAGCACCGCCAGGAAACGGATCGGCTCAAGGACTCGCTGCGTCAGCTCAACTCGAAGATCGAGGAGGCGAAGCGCAAGAAGAACCTCCTGCTGGCGAAGCAGAAGCGGGCCCAGGCGCAGAAGCGCATCCACGAGACCATGGCCGGGATGCAGAGCAAGAGCGCATTTCGGGCCTTCGATCAGATGGTGGACAAGATCGAGGAGAGCGAGCGGCAGGCTCTGGCAGCGGCCGAGGTCACCGAGGATCTGGAAGGCGACGACCTCACGCGCGAGTTCGCGCAGCTCGAGTCCGGCGGTGAAGACGTAAACGTGGACGAGAAACTCCTGGCCCTGAAGCGGGACATGGGGCTACTCGGACCGGCATCCGCCGCCGAGGAGCCGAAGGCGTTGGGGGCGGGCGAGGTTCCGGTCACGGACGCCGAGATCCTCGAGGAAGAGGACGACGAATCGACCGCTGCCGACGTCGCGGCGGACGACACGGAGGCGTCAAGAGGGTAGGATCAGCGGCCGGGCCCGCGGTCAGCCGCCTGCGTAGCTGCAGCCGGTCGTACACGTCTCGTGGATCTCGATTCGGCTGAGCATCGGAAGGCGCGGCTCGAGACGCTGCCAGATCCACCGAGCCAGTACCTCGGCCGTCGGATTCTCCAGCCCTTCGATATCATTCAGGTAGTAGTGATCCAGCCGATCGAGGATGGGTTCGAACGCCGCCTTGATGTCGCCGAAATCCATGACCCACCCGACGCGGTCGTCCGGCTCGCCGCTCACGTAAATCCGCACCCTGTAGGTGTGGCCGTGGAGCCTTCGGCACTTGTGCCCTTCAGGCACGTTCGGCAGCACGTGCGCCGCGTCGAACGTGAATTCCTTCCAGATCTCCATACAGCCTCGTTCAATCGATTCCGAGGTACTTGTGCGTCTGAAGGCTCAGCCGCCACTGAGGATGCTCGAGACAGTACCTCACCGCGAGCCTGGTGTTCACTTCCCGGTTCGGGCCGTCCATCGGCTGCAGGAAGAAGTAATCGAATCCCAGGGTCGCGAATTGCTCGGGACGGGCCTCGTCCTGCGGATACACCAGCTTGAGCTCTTGTCCGCGAGTGAGTTTGAGGGGTGCGCCGGCCTTCGGGCTGACGCAGATCCAGTCGAGGCCGGGCGGTGGCTCCAGCGTTCCGTTGGTCTCCACGGCCACCTCGAACCCCGATTCGTGCAATGCGTCCACGGCTTCCTCGTCCAGCTGCAGCAGGGGCTCACCTCCAGTGCAAACGACGAGGGGCCTCTCGCGAGCCCGGTCACGCCGGTTCCCGCCGGGCCAGGCTGCGGCGACGGCCCGTGCAAGCTCGGCGGCCGAATCGAACCTTCCGCCGCCGGGGCCGTCCGTCCCGACGAAATCAGTGTCGCAGAAGGGGCAGATCGCCCTGTCGCGGTCTTTCTCATGACCCGACCACAGGTTGCAGCCGGCGAACCGGCAAAACACCGCCGGTCGGCCCGTGTTCGCCCCCTCGCCCTGCAGGGTAAAGTAGATTTCCTTGACGGAGTATGCCATATCGTTCCCGGGCCCCGTGCCTTGCCGCGATCACGTCTCGCCCCGTTCGCGACCTCGTTGCCTCGAAGAGCAGGTTGAATTCTAGCCGGTCGGTCGCGCGTATGCTCGATTGGCTCGCCTGGCGTGGCCTCAGCGCGGCAGATCTCCCCTCACCAGCGTCCGGAATTTGTCCACGAGCGTCGCGTTTGCCCCCAGGAACGCTCCCGGGCCCAGCCCCTCGGGCATGTTCCCGCTGAGTCCCGCCGCCGCGCCCCCGCTCTGGATACCGGGCACATGCAGCTCCTCGAACACGCCGCCCGCCTCCCGGATGACCAGGGCGCCGGCTGCC
>JAUVTH010000156.1 GCA_030601615.1 Gemmatimonadota bacterium | reverse complement strand
AATCCTGAATCCAACGCCAACAACGGCGTGGGTCGTCTCGACCTTCCCCGGGTGGCTCGTCGCGGCTGCGCGATCGGGCTGGGCACCGACGGAATGTCGGCGGCGATGCTCAGGGCTCTCCGGTTCGCGTTCCTGGGGCTGCGAGGCGGCTCGGAAGATTCGCCACTCGGGTTCGAGCACGTGCCGGGGCTCCTGGCGACCCATGCAAGAGTGGCGGGCCGGTTTCTGGGCGAATCGCGCCTCGGGCAGCTGGAGCCCGGGGCGCCCGCCGACGTGATCGCGGTGGACGCACAGCGGCCGACGACCCTCGACACCGGTAACTGGTTCGGTCACCTCGCGTACGGGGCTTCGGAAGCCCCCGTGCGGCACACCGTGGCGCGCGGCCGCGTTGTACTCCAGGACTTCGTCCACCAGACGCTGGACCCCGCGGACGTGGCGCGAGAAGCCAGCGGCCTGGCTCCCGAGCTGTGGGACCGCTTCCATGATCTGACGTGGAATACGCCTTATCTGGGGCCGGCCTCAGGGGCCGGCGAGGAGACCCCGAGATGAAGATCGTCAATACGGCGGTCCGCGAGCGCGCGATTGAGCGGTGCCGGGAGCGCGGGGTTGTGATCCCCACGTTCGCCCAGCAACGAGATCCGTCCATGGTCGACCCGGCGGTCATCCAGGCACTCGCCGACGTGGACATGCAGACGCCCGATCCGCTGAACCTGTTCCGCATCACGTGGCGGAACGACCCGGGCTCGGCGGGTTTCGGCGCCGTGAACGCACTCGAGATCCCCTCCGAGATCTCCGGGGTACCGGCCCGGATCGTGGGCCTCGTGGGTGAGCATTTTCCGACCGGCTCCCATAAGGTGGGAGCGGCCTTCGGCTGCCTCGTCCCGCGACTCGTGTCCGGCGAGTTCGACCCCACGACGCACAGGGCCGTCTGGCCTTCCACCGGCAACTACTGCCGCGGAGGAGTGTTCGACAGCACACTTCTCGGATGTTCGTCCATCGCGATTCTCCCCGAGGAAATGAGCCGGGAGCGGTTCCTGTGGCTGGAGCGCATGGGAGCCGAGGTCATCGCGACCCCCGGGTGTGAGAGCAACGTCAAGGAGATCTTCGACGCATGCTGGGAGATCCGTGCGTCCCGTCCCGAAGCCGTGATCTTCAACCAGTTCGACGAATTCGGTAACTACCTGTGGCACTATGGCGTCACCGGGCCGGCGGTCGAATCAGCGTTTACCCGAATCGCGGGCCCGTCTGACCGCCTGGCGGCGTGGGTGAGCGCCACCGGCTCGGCCGGCACGCTCGCGGCCGGGGACTATCTCAAGCAACGCTACGCCGGCTGCCGGATCGCGGCGGCCGAGGCGCTGCAGTGCCCCACTCTGCTGCAGACCGGCTTCGGCGGGCACCGCATCGAGGGAATCGGCGACAAGCACGTCCCGTGGATCCACAATGTGCGCAACACGGACCTCGTGGCGGCAATCGACGACGAGGCGACGATGCGACTGCTCCGCCTGTTCAACGAGCCGGCCGGCCGTGAAGTCCTCGTGGGTCGCGGCGTGCCGGAAGACACCGTCCGGCAACTGCCTCTGCTCGGAATTTCGTCGATCGGCAACCTGCTGGCCGCGATCAAGACAGCGCGCTGGTTCGATCTCGACGAGAACGACGTCCTGTTCACGTCCTTCACCGACTCGGTGGCCATGTACGGCACGCGCCTCGAGGAGCTTCGGGAAGATCTGGGGAACTACGACGCCGTCGCGGCCGCCGTGGACTTCGAGCGGCGCCTCCTGGCGACGACCACCGACCACATGCGTGAGCTCACGTATCCCGAGCGCAAGGCGATCCACAACCTGAAGTACTTTACCTGGGTTGAGCAGCAGGGACGCACGGTGGATGAGCTCGACGCACTGTGGAGCCCGGCGTTCTGGCTGGACCTGCAGGCTCAGCTCCCCGAGTGGGACGAGGCCATAACCCGGTTCAACGAAGAGACCGGGGCCCTCGAGACCCTGCGGAAGCGGGCCGGGCAGTAGCGGGTCGATGAAGAACCCAGCGAGACATGATTGAGAGAGAGGGGAGAGGGGCGGCCCGAATGACGAGCGAAAGTGAAAGAGGCAGAGCCGCACTGGCAGCGGCGGCCAACCACGAGGACGAGATCGTCCGGTTCTTGCGCGAGATGATCGCGATTCCCGCCGCAAGCCTGAACGAGGGAGACAGGTGCCGCCGGGTGCTGGAGGAGTACGAGCGTCTCGGATTCGACGAGGCCCGCTTCGATCGCCTCGGCAACGTCGTGGCCCGCCTTGGTAACGGACCACTCAAGATCCTGATGGACGGCCACATCGACTGTGTGGGCGTGGGCGATCCGGACGCGTGGGCCCACGACCCGTTCGAGGGCAAGCTGGAGGACGGGAAGGTGTGGGGGCGCGGCGCGGTGGATGAGCTTCCGGCGATCGCTTGCATGGCGTACGGTTTGCGCATCGCACGGGAGCACGGGCTGCCGGATGCGGTCACCGTATACCTCACGGCATCGGTGATGGAAGAGGATTGCGATGGGTACTGCCTTCTCCACCTGATCGAGAAAGAGGGCATCCGACCGGACGTCGTGGTGATCGGCGAGCCGACCGACCTGGGCGTATACCGGGGGCAGCGCGGTCGGGTGGAGGCCGTGATCTCGGCACGCGGGGTATCCTCCCACGCCGCGCACCCCGAGGAAGGGGTCAACGCGCTCTACAAGCTCGCGCCGGTGCTCCAGGACCTCGAAGCGCTCAACGAACGCCTGCCGGTGGACGACTTCCTCGGCAAGGGGACCGTGGTCGCTTCCTACCTCGAGTGTGACTCCGCTTCTCTCAACGCCGTGCCGGCGGCCGCGCGTCTGTACGTCGATCGACGCCTGACGGCCGGCGAGACGCCGGAGGCCGCCCTGGCCGAGATACGGGCTCTTCCCGGCATCGGTGACTCCACGGTCGAGCTGCTCGAGTACGACGAGACCAGCTGGACCGGTGAGCTCGCTCGCCAGGACAAGATCTTCCCGGCCTGGGTCCTGCCCGAGGAGCATGTGCTCGTGCGCAGCCCGTCGGAAGTCGTGGCCTCCGTCACCGGCACCCCGCCCCGGATCTCTCGATGGGGCTTCTCTACGAACGGTGTCGCGACCATGGGACGACACGGCATTCCCTCCGTCGGGTTTGCCCCCGGACTGGAAGAGCTCGCACACACGACGGAGGAATGGGTGGCCGTCGGGGACCTCGTGACCGCCACGGCAGCGTACAGCCTGATGCCCGAGGCCCTCGCGGTCCATGCCGACGAACTGAGCGGAGGTTGAGGATCATGTACACAGACATCGCGGCGGCAGGCCTGCAGGGAAGGAACTTCCTGTCCACGCAGGACTGGAGCGTGGACGAGCTCGAGACGCTGTTCTCTATCGCGTCTCGACTGAAGGCGGACCGGGCAGCGGGAGTGCCGACCCGGCTGCTCGAGGACAAGACCCTGTACATGATCTTCTTTGACTCGTCCACTCGAACACGGACCTCGTTCGAGACCGGAATGACGCAGCTCGGGGGCCACGGAATCTACTTGTCACCCGACCGGATGCAGATCAGCCACGGTGAGAACGCGCGGGACACGGCCAACGTCCTGTCGCGCTACGGCGAGGCGATCGCGATCAGGCATTGCGCATTCGGCGAGGGAAACGCGTACCTGTCGGAAGTGGCCGAGCACGCTTCGGTTCCCGTGTTGAGCATGCAATGCGACGTATACCACCCGTGCCAGATCCTCGCCGATTACCTGACGATCCGGGGGGAGTTCGGGAAGACAAGAGGCCGCAAGCTGGGAGTGGCCCGGACGAGTGCGCCGAACTACGCGCGGCCGATCGCGGTGCCGCAGAGCCTCATCCTGATGATGCCCCGGTTCGGAATCGACGTGACGCTGGCCTACCCGCCCGAGTTCAGGCTCCTCCCCGAGATCGAGGAGCAGGCGCGAGCCAACGCGGAGGCGGCGGGAGCGAGTTTCGAGATCACGCACCGTTTCGAGGACGCGTTCGAGGACGCGGACGTAGTGATTCCGAAGTCCTGGGGCCCGCTGGTACATACCCGCGACCACGAAGAGGGCATCCGTCTCATCGAGGCGTACCCGGAGTGGCGCTGCGACTCGGAGCGAATGGCGCTCGGCAATGACCACATGCTGTACATGCACCCGCTCCCCGCCGACCGGGGCCGCGAGGTCACCGACGAGGTCATCGACGGACCTCAGTCGGTCGTGTACGACGAGGCCGAAAACCGGCTCCACGTCCAGAAGGCCCTCATGTCCCTCACGATGTGAGCCGAGCTGCCATCGCCTGAACCGGAACGAGCTGCTAATGGCCAAATTCCGTCTCCGCTGCTCCGAGTGCCGGCTCGAGTATGACGAGGATCCGGCCCTCCTCGTGTGTCCGGCATGCGCCGGGCTGCAGGAGATAGGCGGATCCACGCGGGGCGTACTCGAGATCGA
>JAUVTH010000289.1 GCA_030601615.1 Gemmatimonadota bacterium | reverse complement strand
GGAGTCTGACGACCGGATGGACACACCGATCCCCGTCCTCGACCTGGGTCCCGAGATCGAGGCCCTGTGGGACGACGTCTCGAGGGTTGCCCAGCGCGTCCTGCGCTCGGGGTATTACGTCGGCGGTCCGGAGGTAGCCGGCTTCGAGGAGGAGGCCGCTGCGTACCTCGGGGTGGAGCACGCCGTCGCCCTCAACTCGGGCACCGATGCGCTCGTGATCGGTTTGCGCGCCCTCGGCATCCAGGCGGGCGACGAGGTCATCACGTCGCCCTTCACGTTCTTCGCGTCTCCCGAGTCGATCGGCATCCTCGGCGCCAGTGAAGTGTTCGCGGACGTCGATCCCGACACGTTTAACATCGATCCCCAGCGGATCGAGGATGCGATCACGCCCCGCACGCGAGCGGTGATGCCGGTGCACCTGTTCGGGCGACCGGCCGACATGACTGCCGTGGCGGACATCGCCTCGCGCCACGGCCTGGCGGTGATCGAGGACGCGGCCCAGTCCTTCGGGGCCCGGTTCGGTCCGGACTCCTCGTTCGCCGGGATGCAGACCGGGAGCGCGGGCGACGTGGGCGCCTTCTCTTTCTATCCGACCAAGAACCTGGGCGGCTTCGGCGACGGCGGACTCCTCGTGACGAACGACGCGGAAGTCTCCGAGCGGGCCCGCAGGCTGCGGGATCACGGATCGGCCAGGCGATACGAGAACGAGACCCTGGGCTACAACTCGCGCCTCGACGCGCTGCAGGCGGCGCTGCTCAGGGTGAAGCTGCCGCACCTCGATGCGAGCAACGAAGGACGACGTGCCGCGGCTCTCCGATACGAAGAGCTGTTCGCCGACGTAGATGGGGTCGTGACGCCGGAAGTCGTCCCGGGCCACGTGTTCCACCAGTACACGATCCGGGTGTCGGGGGGACGGCGGGACGAAGTCCAGGAGGCCCTCGGACAGGCGTCGATCGGAAGCATGATCTACTACCCGATCCCGTGCCACAGGCTTCCCGTGTACGCGGATCGGGGGATCGAGATGCCGGTGGCCGAGATGCTGGCCGACGAGGTCCTCAGTCTTCCGCTGTGGCCGACGATCGATGGGACCGCGCAGGAGAGAGTGCGGGACGTGATCCGGGCAGCGCTCGGCTAGGCTCCTAGGTTTTCACCCTCCACATCATGCCGAGCCCCGTCACGAAGAAGATTCCGTTGGGGAACCACGCGGCGGCGATCGGCGGAAGTACCCCGCCCGCGCCCAGCGCCTCGCCGACCCGGATCAGGGTCAGGAAGAAGATCGTGGTTGCCAGGGCCAGTCCGATGGAGAGTGCCGCCCCACCTTTGCGCGTGGAGTTCGCCAGGGGCGCGCCGAACAGCACGATGATGAAGCAGGTGAAGGGAAACGCGATCTTGAGCGCCCGCTGCACCATCTCCTTCTTCGGGTTCTCGCCCGATCGCTCGAGCGCCTCGATGAACCTGCCCAATTCGTCGTAGCCCATCTCTTCCGGCGCCTTGGCCTTGGCCTGCAGATCCGCCGGCGTCTCCCGGAACGGCCGCTGCCACAATTCCGCGAACGCGATATCGATGATCCTCTTTCGTTCCGGCATATACCGGATGTGCCCGTTCTCGATCACCCAGCGCGCCGACGCGGAGTCCCAGCGCGCCTCGGGAGCGTTCATGATGTAGGACGGGTACTCGTAGCCCGTGCCCTCGCGGCTGATCTTGAGGTCCAGGATGCGGCCCGCGTGGGCGTCCAGCCGGCGAATGAAGTAGAAGCGTCCCTCGTCTCCCCGGTACACGAAGTTCAGGCGTACGTCGAACTCCTGCCGCTCCTCCTCGATCGCTTCGACGGCCAGACGGTTGGAGTCCGGAACGACCTCCGCCAGCGCCAGGGCGAGAAAGCTGATCGCCATGCTGAGGACAAGTATCGGCGCCACGAGGCGGTAGAAGCTCACGCCTCCCGCCTTGGCCGCGGTCACCTCGAAGTGCCTGGTCATCCGGGAGATTGTGAACACCGCCGCCAGCAGGCAGGCGATGGGGAACGCCAGGAGCATCTGGTAGGGAAGCTGATAAAAGTAGAAAGCCGCGACCTGCGCCTGCCCGACTCCATCGGACAGGAAGTTGTCGAGACGGTCCGTGAGGTCGATCACCTGGAACAGGAATGGCACGCCCAGGACACAGATCAGGAAGATCTTGAGGAACTGCGATGCCACGTACCGGTCGAGGATTCTCACCGGCCGGGCCGCCGCGCGAGGAGGAACCCTCCGATGCCGACCAGGCCGAACAGGATGTTGGGGCTCCACATCGCCAGCGCCGGCGACAGGAACTGCCGGTCGGCCAGCTTCTCGCCACCGATGAGCGCTACGTAATACAGGCAGAACACTCCGAGGCTGACACCGACGACCAGCCCGATACCGCCTCTCCGGAACCGCACGGCGATGGGCACTCCGATCAGAACGAACACGATGCATGCGGCCGGGATCGTGAATTTCTTCCAGATCTCGACCTGGAACTTGTTGGCGCGCTCCCGGTGCCGCTGCAGCTGGATCGCATTCGCACGGAACGAATTGTAGGCGGATGACGGAACCTCGAGCCTGCGCCCCGTCTTCCAGGCCTCCGCCACCGGCCCAGCCGTGTCCGACGGCGCGAGCTCCGCTTCGTCCGGCGCGAGTCCCCCGAGACGCCTGGAAGTGGCGGCCATCGCCATGGCGTGGCTCACCCGTTCCACCTGCGCGGCCTGCTCTTCGGCCTCGCTCACGTGGACGAGCATG
>JAUVTH010000102.1 GCA_030601615.1 Gemmatimonadota bacterium | reverse complement strand
GGTCGAGGATTCCGAGCAGGAAGCCGGCATTTGAGGAGTTCATGTTCGACGACGAGGGCAACCTGTGGGTCCAGATGGTGGCGGAAGGCGATCTGGAAGGGCGGCTGTTCGACGTGTTCGACCCACAGGGACGCTACCTCGGAGAGGTCATTCTCCCCTTCCCCGTGGATTTCTATCCGGCCCCGATCATCCGGAACTGGTACCTGTACGCAGTCACGGAAGACGAACTGGAGGTGCCCTTCGTTGTGCGTGCCCTGATCGAACATCCGGCCGCGAGTTGAGATAGTGACTCAGACAGTCCCGGCTTCCATCAGGTCCCTGAAGAAACCCGGACGGCCGCGCAGGATCCTTCAGCGACCTGCAAGTGACGCCCGGGCGACTGCGAGGCGCTCGGGCGTTCCCACGTCGAACCAGGTGGCTCCCGTCACATCGTGGGGCAGGATGCGCGCCCCCGTCGCCGCCAGCCGCAGATATGGCTTCATGATCGAGAACCGACCGGTCTCACTCAGCTGGTCGAGGATGACGGGCGAAAGAGCCTGGACACCTGTAAAGCCGGCACGCCACTGGGGCTCGGAGGGCAGCCGGGCCCACTCCTCTGCGCCGGTGCGAGTGTCCACTCGACCGCACAAGCCCCACTCATCGAACACCAGGTAACGGGTCGCCGGCCGGCGATTCACCGCCAGTGTGGCCAGCGCGGCCGACTCTTCGTGCGCCAGGGCCATGCGGAGGAGATCGACGGAGGAGATCACGTCCACGTTATGCACGAGGATGGTCCGGTCGCAGCGGAGCAGACCCGCGGCCTGCTTGAGGCCTCCGCCTGTCTCGAGCGGCTCGCCCGTCTCCACGGACACGACGACCTCGGCACCGCACCACCTGGGCATTGAACCGGACGCGCTCGCTGTCATCGAATCGCCCGCGCCAGGCTCGCCAGGCGTCGACGGTCCAGCACGCAGGAACTCGATGATCCGCTCCGCGTGATGATGCACGTTGATGACGATCCGGTCGCAGCCGGCCCCGGCAAGCCGCTCGATCGTCCGCTCCAGCAGGGTGATGTCGCCGACTTCGATCAGGGCCTTCGGCGTTCGGTCGGTGAGTGGCTTGAGGCGCGTGCCCAGGCCCGCCGCGAAGATCATCCCGTCCATGGAGGCGTTCAACCCGGCGGGGACTCGCGCCCCGGCCAGTACGGTTCTTCCCTGTGATGAAGCCGCACCCGTACGTCCGGAAACACACCCTCGACGTGTCGCGCCATGCGATCCACGAAGTACACGGACCGGTGCTGGCCGCCGGTACAGCCGAAGGAGACGGTCAGGCTCTCGAACCCACGCCGAACGTACTCCGAGATGTGCGCCTCGGTCAGGCCCCAGGCGCTCGACCAGAAGGCCTCGGTGGCCGCGTGCGACTCGATGAACTTCGCCACCTCGGGCTCCAGACCCGTAAATGCCCGGTACTCGGGCTCACGGCCCGGATTCGGCACCGAGCGACAGTCGAACACGAACCCGCCTCCGTGACTGTCGATCGCCTCCGGGTACCCGCGTCGGTAGCTGAAGCTGAACAGATGCAGGGTGAGCCCGGTGTGCTCCGGGGCCACGTCCGGCCCGGACCAGGCAGCTGCGATGTGCCTGAACACGCGCTCCAGCTCGGGCACCTGTACCGGCAGGCCGTCCTCCAGCAATTGATGGATATTGCGAGCCGCGAACGGAACGCTGCGCAGGAAGCGCGGCTTCCTCTCGAAGAAGCCGCGGTAACCGTACGCTCCCAGCGCCTGCATGACTCGCACGAGGATGAACGCACGGTAGAACTCCGTGAATTGCTGCCGGTCCACGCTTACTTCTTCCTCGAGAGCATCCAGGTAGTGCGACAGGAGCTCGTCCCTGAGCCTCGACGGAAGATCCGCTTTCGCGTCGTAGAGGAGAGAGGCGACGTCGTAGGCGAGGGCTCCTCGTCTCCCGCCCTGGTAGTCGATGAACCTGGGTTTTCCGTCCTGCAGCATTACGTTCCGGGACTGGAAGTCTCGGTACAGGAAGTGATCACGATCGGCCCGCAGGACGAACTCAATCAGCGTCTCGAAATCCGACTCGAGCCTGGCCTCGCTGAACGGCACGTGAGCCAACTTGAGGAAATGATACTTGAAGTAGTTCAGATCCCACTGAATCGACTGGCGATCGAAAGCCTCACGGGGATAGGCGACCGAATAATCCACGACCTGCCCCCCACGCACCTGGAAGCGAGGAAGCCAGCCGACGACCTCCCGGTACACCGGTACCATCGAGTCCGGAAAGCCGCCCCCTGCTGCTGTACGAGCCTCATCGAGGGCGTCGAACAGGGTCGTATCGCCGAGGTCTTCGAGAAGGTAGACACCGGCCTCTTCGTCCGCCGCGTATAAATCCGGAACCGGAAGCCTGACACTCCGGAAAGCTCGCGTGAAGGACAGGAACGCACGATTCTCCTCGTGATCGGGCCCCATCACGCCGACGACTCTCTGGCCATCGGGAGCCAGGAGCCTGCGGTAGGCACGACTGGAGCCGTCCCCAGCCAGTGCGAGCACGGCGGACGGGGCGTTTCCGAAGTGGTCCCGGTACAGTCGAATCAGACGTTCCTGCATGATGGAGGGAGAAGCTACGTCCGACGCGATCGGGCGCAACAGTGCCAGTGGCCGCCTTTCGAGCGATCGCGGAGGCGAAGCTGCGGAGGTATCAGCAGCGTACTACGACTGGCTCCATCGAGTGGGCTGGAGATACGTTGAGGCGCCCGTCGTCCGGCCGACGGAGGGTCGCATCGTGATGACCGAGCCCTGACACGCACGACAGAGGTGGCAATGGCCAAGATCAGGAGTTACGAGGCCGAGGGTATCCGCGTGACGTACGATGCCGCGCGTTGCATTCACGCAGCGGAGTGCGTTCGCGGCCTCCCGGACGTATTCGACCCCGAGCGCAAGCCGTGGATCAACGCGGGAGCCGCTTCAGCGGACGAGTTGGCGGCCGTCGTACGGTGCTGCCCCACCGGAGCCCTCGCGTACGAGCGTCTGGACGGTGGGCCGCAGGAAGAGCCTGCTCCGGGCAACGAGCTACGCGTGGTCTCCAACGGACCGATCTACGCATCCGGCGACTTCGTGCTGCTCGACGCCGATCGCCGCGAGCTGAGCCGGGAGAGCCGGGCAGCGTTCTGCCGGTGTGGGGCTTCTCTCAACAAGCCGTTCTGCGACGGACGCCACGTCGAAGCCGGGTTCGAGGACAGCGGGAAGCTGGGCGTCCCGAAGCTTCGCGCGACAGGCGAAGCGGACCCGACGGAGTTGACGGTCAGGCTCCGCGCGGACGGCCCCCTGGTGCTCGAGGGTCGGTTCCGGATCGAGGGGGCTGACGGCGCAGCCGCGAAAGGCGCAGCCGGAGCGCTGTGTCGCTGCGGGGCATCGAAGAACAAGCCGTTCTGTGACGGAACGCACAGAGATGTAGGATTCGCCGCCGAGGACCCGACGGCTGGCTGACCGACCTTCCGCTCGGGATTGGTCTCCCGCGCGAGCGGGCGCTGATCTTCCAGCTTAACCCGGGACGGAGCTCTTGTCGGCGCTCAGCTCATGCGGCAGGGGAAACCAGCGCAGGTGCTCGAAGTCAGACGTCAGAGCATCCGTGCACTCACCCTGGACGCCGTCGCCAGGCGCATCCGCATCGCGAAGTATCTGCCGGGCTTCCTCGAGGTACGATTCCAGCCGGTCCTCTCCCGCCGAATACCTGTGGTGGGGACACTCGATTCCGTTCGGCGTGTATCGGATGTCCCACAGACTCATCGGCGACTCGCCGCGGCCGCGGGCATGCTGCCATAGGCCCGTGTGCGGGTCGAAGTCATAATGATCGAGCAGGCGCCACCCGTCCTCCGCAACCATATTCACCGCGTCCAGGATGAAGCGGAATACGGTTTCCGATATGAAGTAGTTGAAGTTCACGCGCACCCAGCCCGGTTTGATCCCCTCGCATCCGCGCCCGATCTCGCGCTCGAATTCCCGCGATTTCTCGATATCGATGCCGAGTAGCCGGTGACCATAGGGTCCGGCACACAAGCATCCACCCCGCGACTGAATCCCGAACAGGTCGTTCAGAAGGGCCACCACGAAATTGTGGTGCAGGTACCGACCCCCATTGCGTACTACGAACGACACGATAGACAGACGTTCGTGCTCCCGGTCCCCCAGTATCTCGATGTTCGGATTCTCGCTCCAGGATTGGATGGCCCGGCGGATGAACAACTCCTCCCGCTCTCGTATGGCCTCCAATCCCACCGCTTCCTTCAGGGCGAAGACCAGTCCCGCCCGAATCGAGCCTATGATCTGAGGCGTGCCGCCCTCCTCCCTGGTCTCCGGATCTTCGAAGTACCGGTGCCCGTCCGGGTTCACGTACCACACCGTTCCGCCACCCGGCACGACGGGCACCCGGTTCCGGAACAGCTCGCGGCGAGCCACCAGCAAGCCCGGCGTGTCCGGCCCCCCGATCATCTTGTGGGGAGAGATGAAGATCGCGTCCTTGTAGTCCAGGCGGTCTTCCTCGGAATCACCCTCCGGCTCCATCCGAACGCCTACGTACGGCGCGGCCGCGGCAAAGTCCCAGAATGACAATGCGCCGTGGCGGTGGAGGAGAATGGACACCTGGCCGACTGGCGTGGTGATCCCCGTCACGTTCGAGGCCGCCGAGAACGAGCCGATCCTGAGCGGGCGATCGGCATACTCCACGAGCCTGGCCTCGAGCTCTTCGAGATCGAGACCACCGTGCAGGTCCTCGCGTATCGTGACGACGTCGGCGATCGACTCCCGCCACGGGAGCTCGTTCGAGTGGTGCTCGTACGGACCGATGAAGACGACTGGCCGCTCGTCAGCGGGTATCAGGTCCGTGAGCCCGTAGCGATCGTCCAGGTCGGCCGGAATGCGCAGGTTCAGCACTCCAATCAGGCGGTCGATCGCTCCCGTGCATCCCGTTCCACAGAAGATCACGGCGTGTTCATCGGTCGCCATCACGCAACGCCGGATGATGGCCCTCGCGTCTTCTCGAAACCGCGTCGTCTGGAGACCGGTCCCCGAGCTCTCGGTGTGAGTGTTGGCATAGAGCGGTAGCACTGACTCTCTGATGAAATCCTCGATGATCGACAATGAGCGGCCGGACGCCGTGTAGTCCGCGTAGGTCACCCTGCGCGGGCCAAATGGGCCCGGAACGGCCTCGTTCGCTCCGATCACCGATGACCGGACCAGGTCGATGAGCTCTCGTCCGTCTCCGGTCCCGAAGTCGATCATGTGCCCACCCACTCGGCTGAATCGTCCCCTTCACTACCTACTACGACCTCCGGCGGGCGTGAACCGAGGAGAATCGCCATCCACCGCGTCTCTTCGTTCGCTTCGAGCACGATCTTGAGGATCATCGTCAGGGGCACGGACAGGAGCATTCCAACGGGGCCGAGAACCCATCCCCAGAAAATCAGGGACAGGAACACGACGAGCGTCGAGAGCCCCATTCCCTCACCCATCACCTTCGGCTCGATGAAGTTGCCTATCGCCGTGTTGATCGCGAGGTAGCCGACGGCAGTCAGCAATCCGTCGCCCGGACCGAGCTGCAGGAACGCCAGCATTACAGCTGGGATGGCCGCGATGAACGAGCCGATGCTCGGGATATAGTTCAGGAGGAAAGCGAGCAGGCCCCACAGCAGGGCGTAGTCCACCCCCATGATCCTAAGCCACACGGCCACCAGCACGCCGGTGGTCAGGCTGATCAGCGTCTTCAGCGCCAGGTACCGGCGGATGTTGT
>JAUVTH010000285.1 GCA_030601615.1 Gemmatimonadota bacterium | reverse complement strand
GCCCTGGAAGCCCTCCAGGCGGATCCGGCCGGCGAGCAGGTCGGACATCGCGACGTCCCACGGCTCGAAGCCGGCCAGGAAGAAAGCCGAGGTCATCTCACGGTCCGAGTTGGATCCTTCCTCCCGCACGATCGCCACCTTCGGCTTCGCGGCCCGGATCAGAATTTCGGGCGCCGTCGGTGTCATCTCCCATGGTACGTGATACGTGGGCGCGAGCCGGTCGCGGAGGCCGGCGCGCTCCTCGGCCACGCACGCTGGATTGGCCTGTAGAGCGTCGAGCTCGAAGCTGGTCGTCTCCCATGTGTCCCGCAGGTCTCGCATGTCCGCTTCAAGGACCGTCTCACTGCCGATCGCGACTTGGATCTGCGGAGCGGAGATCGCCCGACCGATGTCGTAGCACGGCACGTTCGCGGCATGGTACATGGCTACGGCACGATCCGCTTTGCCCGCCGGAACCTCCATCGCCAGACCGAGCTCTTCGTTGAGCAGGATCGGAAGGGCGTCCCGGGCATCGCCGGGCAATTCGATCTCAAGCCCGCAGTTTCCGGAGAACGCCATCTCGAGAAGCGTCGTGAGAAGACCGCCATCGCTGCGATCGTGGCCCGCGGTGATCGATCCCTCCACGAGCAGGCGCTGTGTCACCTCGAAGGCTCGCTTGAACTGCGGCGGATCCCCGAGGTCCGGCGGATCGTCCCCGACCTGTCCGAACACGTGGGCCAGTGCCGAGCCGCCGAGCCGGGTGAGGCCGTGCGCCAGATCGACGTACAGGATGCGGCCCGATTCCGGTAGCTCCAGGTCGGGAGTGACGATCTTCGTCACATCGGGGCACGTCACGTAGGCGGACACGACGAGTGAGCCGGGAGCCTTCACGGTCTCGTCCTCTCCGCCGGGGCCGGGCGCGAAAGCCGCCATCGACAGGCTGTCCTTGCCCCCGTCGATCGCGATGCCGAGCTGCTGCAGGCAGGCGCTCAGAGAGGCGGCGGCCATCGCCAGGTTGGCACCCTCGCCGGGGAGCTTCGCGGCCCACATCCAGTTACCGGAGCACTTCACGTCTTCCAGCGCGCTGACCGGTGCCCATACCAGGTTGGTGAGCGCCTCACCGACGCACATCCGGGCCATGGCAACCGGGTTGAGGAGGCCCTTGATCGGCTGCTCGCCGATGGCCGTGGCACCGCCCGTGACCCCGAAGTGACTCTGTCCGATCACCGCCACGTCGGAGACGGTGAGCTGCAGCGGGCCCGCGCACGGTTGGCGCGCCACGAGCCCCGTGACGCACCGGTCGACCTTGGTGGTGAGAAAGCGCTTCGACCCCACGGAGAGCAGTCGGAGAACCCGGTCGAGCGCCTCGGCCACCGAGAGGTTCGCCGGCAGCTCGAGCGGCCGCAGATCGGGATCGATTCGCTCGAGCTCGAAGACCTTCCGGGGCATGTCGCCGAGCACGGCGTCAAGGTCCAGGTTTACGGGCGTGGAGCCGTCCCGCTCGTCGTGCAGAACGATGCGCCCGTCGCCGGTCACCCGTCCCACGAACGCGACCGGCACCTTCTCCCTCTCGGCCAGAGCGCGGAGCAGCTCCGCGTGTTCCGGCTGGAGCAGCAGGGCGTCGTTCTCCTGGTACTCGGCGCCCCAGATCTCCAGCACTGACAGCGACTCGTCGCCCACCGGGATGTCGCGCACCTCGATCCGCGCCCCCGCCGGCTCGACGATCTCCTTCAGCACATTGCAGTTTCCGCCGGCGCCCTGGTCGTGGATGCTGACAATCGGGTTGTCGTCACCCAGCTCGACGCACGCCCGCAGCACCCGGTTGACCTTCTGCTCCATCTCGGCATCGCCACGCTGCGCGGCGTTGAAGTCCAGCTCGGCTACGTTCTCGCCCTGCACCATGCTGGAGGCCGCGCCCCCGCCCATCCCGATGCGATAGGCCGGCCCGCCGATCTTCACGACCCACATGCCGGTCTCGGGCAGGTCTTTCTCGGTGTGACGGGCGTCGATCTGCCCGATCCCCCCGCTGAACATGATCGGCTTGATCCACTCGCGCCGCTCGCCGTCCGGCAACCGCAGCCCGAAGGACCGCGTGAACCCCTGGATCAGCGGCTCGCCGAACTTGTTACCGTAGTCGGACGCCCCGTTCGAGGCCTCGATCTCGATCTCGAGCGGTGAGGCCAGGTTCGACGGGTAGGCGAACGCGCGGTCCTCCCACGGCAGTTCGTAGCCCGGGATGTAGAGGTTTCCGACGCAGTACGCGGCCGTCCCGGCTACCACGAGTGAACCCTTGCCCGCGGCGTGCACGTCCCGGATGCGGCCTCCCGTACCGGTTTCCGCTCCCGGGAACGGAGCTATGCCTGACGGGAAATTGTGGGTCTCGGCGGTGAAGATGATGTGGTAATCCGCTTCCGCCGGGACCATCCGCCCCGGCTGGCCGGGCCACTCGGGAAGGAGCGTACGGATGCCATAGCCCCGGATCGCGCTCGAATTGTCCTTGAAGGCGATGACACTGTTTCCGGGGTTAGCGTCGAGCGGCGTCCGCAAAAGCTCCATCAGGTTCTTCGGTGCTGCCGTGCCGGCGATGATCAGGCGGCCCTTGAAGAACCAGTGCCGGGAATGCTCGCTGTTGGACTGCGCGATGTCGAACAGCTCGACGTCCGTCGGGCCGCGGCCGACGGCCTCGCGAAACAGGCGTGTGTAGTAGTCGAGGTCCCACTCGTCGAATGCGAGTCCCATGCGCCGGTTCACCCGCTCGATGGCGAGGCGTCCCTTCTCCATGACCGGGATCGTCCCCACG
>JAUVTH010000145.1 GCA_030601615.1 Gemmatimonadota bacterium | reverse complement strand
GTTCCGATCCCACTGCCACTCGGCCTCGCTCACCTTCATCTTCAGGTGGTGCCTGCGCACGAGAGCGCGGGTGCGCGAGCGCACCTCGCGCTCGCTGTCATCCAGCTTCAGCCGGCGCTCCACGTCGGCGGGCGACGCCCGTCGAAGCACCTTGCGAGCGGGAGGGGTGACCGGGCCATGGTGCGCGTGGTCGCAGCCGCCCTCGCAACTGTGGGTCTCGCCGTCCACGGTGCGCTTCACCCAACCCAGGTCCTGGCCCCGATCGGCCTCCACGATCACGTACTCGTTGGCCTGCAGCGGGACTTCACCACGGTGGCTGTAGTATTCGGTGCGAACGCCCTTGAACATGATCTGGGCGATCTGGAAGACCCGTCCGCCTTCCGCCGCTGCGGCCGCAGCCGAGATGGGGCGGGGCGCCGCGTGTACAGGACGCGGACGACCGTGCCCTCCGCGCTGTCCCCTTCCACTGGAGACAGGGCTGGGCGCTGACCTGCGTCCGCGATCCTCACTCATCCGCGGGATCCGCTCCGGTCTCTTCCCAGGCGCCCATGGCGTAGTACTTCTTGCGCCGGCTCTCGATGAGTTGTTCGCCGTCGAGCTTGTCGAGCTCGCCCAGGTGACGCAGGATGGCCTCCCGAAGCGCCTCGGCCGCGGCTTCATGGTCGGTGTGGGCTCCGCCCTCCGGCTCGGCCACCACCTCGTCGATGATTCCCGAGTCCGCGAGGTCCGCCGCCGTCAGCTTCAAGGCTTCCGCAGCGTCTGCCGCCATGTCCCGACTCTTCCACAGGATCGCTGCGCAGCCCTCGGGGGAGATGACGGAGTAGATGGCGTGGTCCATCATGAGGACACGATCGGCGACGGCGATCCCGAGCGCCCCACCGCTTCCGCCCTCACCGATGATGCACGCGATGATGGGCACTTCGAGCCCGGCCATCACGAACAGGTTTCTCGCGATCGCTTCGGCCTGGCCCCGCTCCTCCGCACCGATGCCTGGATAGGCGCCCTGCGTATCCACGAGGGTGATCACTGGACGGCCGAATTTCTCCGCCATTCGCATCAGGCGCTTGGCCTTCCGATAACCCTCCGGGTGTGGAGATCCGAAATTCCGGTGCAGGTTCTCCTTCATGTCGCGGCCCTTCTGGTGGCCGATGATCATGACGGAACGCCCGTCCAGCGTTGCCCATCCGCCCACGATCGCCGGATCGTCGCGGTACTTCCGGTCTCCATGCAGCTCGATGAAGTCGTCGCACATCATCCGGATGTAATCCAGAGTGAACGGACGCTCCTGGTCTCGTGCGAGGAGGACGTGCTCGAACGGCGTCAGCGCGACCGGCGCTGCGGTCTCGATACGCCTCTCCAGTTCCTGCATCTCGCCGCTCACGTCGATTCCCCTCCGCTCGGCGAGGGTCCGGAGCTCCTCGAGATGTCTCTTCATATCCGAAAGGTCTTCAGGCGCCTCTCCGTTCATCCCTCTATCCACGAATCAGGTGAACTTGATCTCTGCCCAGCAGAGCCCGGAGGTCCGCCAGCAAGCTCGCTGAAGGCGTTACCCGCAGCGAGCTCGAGGCCAGCATCGGCGGCTCGATCCCATTCCCTTCCGTGTGCCATCGCAGATACAGGCCGCTCTCGCCCGGCGATGACTCGAGCACCTGACGCACGTTCCGGAACTCTCCGGCGTGCGCCTCGTCTCCCTCACGGAGCTCGATGCATACTCCGACCCCGCCGCTCGCGCTCATTTCGTTCAGCAAGCGGACCGAATCAACAAAGATGGGGGGATTCTCCTCATCTCGCGAATTTCCGGACACCTGCCCCTCGATGAGAACAGGCACGTCCTCGGCGAACAGGTCCCGCGTCTCCAGCCACACGTCGCCGAATACCATGGCCGACGCGGTGCCTTGAAAGTCCTCCACGGTGAGCTTGCAGTACTCTTTTCCGCTGCTGCGGCCCACGCTGACGCTCATCGACGTGACGACGCAGGCCAGCTCGACCCGGCGGTCCCGCATCTGCGGGATGGTGGACGTGTTGGCCTCGAGGGCCAGCATATCGACGAGGTCGCGGTAGTGCTCGAGGGGGTGCCCGGAGATGTAGAAACCGAGGACGGCCTTCTCGTTCTTAAGGCGCTCGGCCTCGGTCAGGGCCGCGATGTGCGGCATGCGAGGCTCGGGTCTCTCGGCGGCGTCCGTCGCGCCGAACAGGGACTCCTGGCCCGTGTCATGCTCGCGCTGCCGGAGCTGGGCTTCCGACAGAACGGTCTCGAGCCCCGCCTTCATGGCCCCGCGCTCGCCGAACTCGTCCAGGGCGCCGGACGAGATCAGGCATTCCAGAACCCGCTTGTTGTTGAGCCTGAGATCGATCCGCTGGCAGAAGTCGAACAGAGACTCGAACGGCCTTTCTTCTCTCGCGACGATGATCGAGCGAATCGCGGACTCGCCGACGCCCTTGATGGCCCCGAGCCCGAACCGGATCCGCTGGTCGTCCACGACCGTGAACTTGTAACGCGATTCCGAGACGCTGGGTGGGAGGACTTCGATCCCCATCGACCGGGCGGTCGTGATGTACCGCACGACCTTGTCCGTGTTGTCGATGATCGAGCTGAGGAGGGCGGCCATGAACTCGGCCGGGTAGTGCTTCCTCAGCCACGCCGTCCGGTACGAGATGAGGGCGTACGCCACAGAGTGCGCCTTGTTGAACCCGTAGCGACCGAACGTCCGGATGAGGTCCGCGATCTCGGCGGCCTTCTGCTTCGGCGTTCCGCTGTCGATGGCGCGAGCCTGGAAGTCGTCCAGGACCTTCCTGGTGAGGGCCGCGTCCTTCTTTCCGACCGCCTTCCGGAGCACGTCCGCTTCGGCGAGCGAGAACCCGGCCAGCACGTTCGCAACGCGCATCACCTGCTCCTGGTAGGTGATGACGCCGTAGGTGCTGGCCAGCACTTCCGCCAACTCGGGAACCGGGTATTCCACTGGCTCGAAGCCACGCTTCCGCTTGATGAACACGTCGGTCATCCCGGTGTCCAGCGGACCCGGACGGATGAGGGCGTTGATGGCCACGAGGTCGTCGAACCGGTCGCACCGCATGGCGCGCAGCTTCTCGGTCGCGAGCGAAGACTCGAACTGGAACACACCCCGCGTGCCGCCCGAAGCCAGCATCTGGTACACCTCGGGGTCGTCGAGACCGATATCATCCCAGTCGATCTCGATGCCGTGCCTCCGATGGATGGCCCCCTCGGCGTCGTGGATCACGGTCAGCGTGCGGAGGCCGAGGAAGTCCATCTTCAGCATCCCGACGCTCTCGAGCGCCACCATGTCGTACTGCGTGATGACCTGGTCGCCGTTCTTCGGGTCGCGGCACACCGGCACGTAGTCGTCCAGCGGACCCGGCGCGATCACCACGCCCGCGGCGTGCACGGAGGTGTGGCGCGACAGTCCTTCGATGGCCATGCCGTAGTCCAGGAGCTGGCGGGCCCGGGGATCGCTCTTGTAGAGGTCCTTGAGCTCCTTGACCTTGTCGACCGCTTCGCCGATCGAGAGCGAAAAACCGGGGGCATTGGGAATCAGCTTGGCGAGCTTGTCAGTCTCGCCCGGCGTGAACTCGAGCACCCGGCCCACATCTCGAACAGCCGCCCGCGCCTGCATCGTCCCGAACGTGATGATCTGGCCCACGGAGTCCGAACCGTACTTCTCGCGCACGTAGTCAATGATCCGCCCCCGGCGCTCGTAGCAGAAGTCGATGTCGATGTCGGGCATCGACACGCGCTCGGGGTTGAGAAAGCGCTCGAACAGGAGGTCGAACTCGAGCGGATCCACGTCGGTGATCCGGAGGGCGTAGGCCACGATCGAGCCGGCGGCGGAGCCGCGCCCCGGGCCGACCGGGATATCCCTCTCGCGGGCCGCGCGGCAGAAGTCCCAAGTGATGAGGAAATACCCGGCGTAGCCCGTCTTCTCGATTACACCGAGCTCGTAGTCGAGCCGCTCGTCGACCTCGTCCGGCAGTGGGTCGCCGTACCTCTCCCGCGCACCTTCCTCGGCCAGCTGGCGGAGGTGGGCCATGTCGTCATCGAACCCCGGGGGGACGGGGAACCCGGGGAGGTGGTGCTTCTTCTCGAACTCGAACCCGCAGGTCTCGGCGATGCTGACAGTGTTGGACATCAGCTCGGGGCGATCGGGAAACAGCTCGGCCATCTCCTCGGGCGACTTGAAGTAGGACTCCTGCCCGTCGAACGAGAGGCGGTTCGGGTCGCTCTTGAGAGCGCCCGTTCCGATGCACAGCAGAGTGTCGTGCATGTCGGCGTCCTCGCGGCGCAGGTAGTGCGCGTCGTTCGTCAGGACGACCGGCAGTCCGAGCTCGTCAGCGAGCTGGAAGACCCCCGCGTTGACCTCGGCCTGTCCCTTGATGCCGTGGTCCTGCACCTCCAGGTAGTAGCGGTCAGGGAAGGTGCGGGCGTAGAACTCCGCGGCCGCCCTGGCCCGGTCATAGCGGCCAAACTGGAGGTTCTTCGCCACCTCTCCCGACAGGCAAGCGCTGAGCACGATGATGCCCTCGGAGTGCTCGGCCAGGATTTCGTGATCCAGCCGCGGTTTCCGATAGAACCCTTCGGTGTATCCGCGGGAGCTGAGCCGAACGATGTTCCGGTATCCCTCGAGGTCCCGCGCCAGCACGACCAGGTGCGCGTAGTCGGCGGGTGC
>JAUVTH010000184.1 GCA_030601615.1 Gemmatimonadota bacterium | reverse complement strand
GAGCGGGCCGATCGTCTCGGGGCGACGTTCACCCGCCTGGACATCACGCGGGTTCTGGCCACCACGGGCATCCACCTGGACGCCCCTCCCGAGACGCGGCACGTGCCCGGCGCTCCCGCGGACGCGGGCGCGGCAGAGTTCATGACGGCCTCCGAGATAATCCGAACGGGAGACTCGGCGCTCATCAACAGAGCTCTCGACGGACCGGCCGACTGGACGGTCGAGGACGTGCCGAGCCTCACGACGTTCCTGGCGCGTGACACTTGGCTGGCCCGCGCCGTGCACGCCCTGGCCAGCGTCGGATTGGAGGCCGTTCCGTACCTGATCTCGGTTCTCGGTGACGAGTCGGCCGACTTCGTGATTCGTAGACGGATCCCGAGAGTGCTGGCGCAGATCGATCATCAGGACGCGGACAGGGCGCTGATGGATGCGCTTCAGGCAGGTCGCTTCGAGGTGCGGTACCGGGTCGCCCTCGCACTGCGGAGACGACGGCAGAAGTCACTTCCCGTGGCGCGCGGCGACCGGGAGACCGAGACCTGGGAGGCCATCCGGTCGGAGCTGAGCCGGGAGAAGCCGGTGTGGGAGCTCGCCCGACTTCTGGACTCGGAGGCAGACGATGGTTTCGTGGAAAGCCGGATCGGACTGCGCGGCGAGCTGAGCCTCGAGCACACGTTCCGGCTGCTCAGCCTCGTGCTGGAGCACAAGACGACCCGCGCGGCATACCACGGCATCGTCCTGGACGACCCGGAACTGAACAGCTTCGCCCTCGAGTACCTGGAGCAGGTGCTTCCGACCGATATCCGCGACCGGCTGTGGCCGTTCATCGGAGACCTGAGCGCTTCGGCCGCGCGGCGCGCCATCAGGGCCCTGGACGACGTGGTCGCCGACCTCCTCCAGACGGGTGCCACGCTGTTCGGAAGCCCCGAGGACCGCGAGGCCCTCCGGCGCTACCTCGAGGAGGACGACGAGGAGTAGGAGGAGCACGCCGAGGACCGGACCTGAGCCTCAGTCCTTCGCGCAGTCGGCCTCCGGGTCGTAGCCAATGCCCAGCATCGGAATCTTGATGCAGTGCTCCCGCGCCACCTCGATCGCCCGCTCGTAGCCGGCGTCCGCATGCCGGATCACGCCCATGCCCGGGTCCGTGGTCAGCACTCTCTCGAGTCGGCGCTCAGCGGCCACGGTGCCGTCCACGACGATCACCTGACCCGCGTGCTGCGAGTATCCGATCCCGACCCCACCGCCGTGGTGGAAGCTCACCCAGGTGGCCCCGCCGACCGCGTTGATCATGGCGTTGAGGATTGGCCAGTCCGAAACGGCATCCGTGCCGTCCTTCATCCCCTCCGTCTCACGGTTCGGACTCGCCACCGATCCTGAATCGAGGTGGTCGCGCCCGATCACGATCGGCGCCTTCACCTCGCCCCGGGCCACCATCAGGTTGAACCGGTGCCCGGCTCGGGCCCGCTCGCCATAGCCCAGCCAACAGATCCGTGCCGGAAGTCCCTGAAATTCCACGCGCTCGCGCGCAAGCTTGAGCCAGCGGTGCAGGTGCTTGTCCTCGGGAAACAGCTCCATCACCGCCTCGTCCGTGCGGTAGATGTCCTCCGGATCGCCCGACAGGGCGACCCATCGGAACGGCCCCTTCCCTTCGCAGAACAGCGGACGGATGTACGCGGGAACGAAGCCCGGGAACGCGAACGCGTCCTCGACACCCGCATCGAGTGCTCTCTGGCGGATGTTGTTGCCGTAGTCGAACACTTCGGAGCCGCGGCGCTGAAACTCCAGCATCGCCTCCACGTGGCGAGCCATCGACGGCATCGAACGCCGCTCGTACTCCTGGGGGTCGCTCTTCCTGAGCGCCGACGCCTCGTCGACACTGAGCCCCACGGGAACGTACATCAGGACGTCGTGCGCCGATGTCTGGTCCGTCACGATGTCAGGCTGGAAGCCCCTCTCGAGCAGGTCCGGCAGCACTTCCGCGCAGTTCCCGATCAAACCCACCGATAGCGCTTCGCCGGCATCACGCGCCGCTTCGCACAGGCGAATCGCTTCGTCCGTGTCCTCGACGACGCGGTCCACGTACCGGCTATCCAGACGCCGCCGAGCGCGGCTCGGGTCCACCTCCACGACGAGGGCCACCCCCCCGTTCATCGTGACCGCCAGCGGCTGCGCGCCCCCCATTCCACCGAGTCCGCCAGTGAGGAGAATCTTCCCCTCGAGCCCGTCCCAACCCTTCTGCTCGGCGAGCGCCCCGAGGGTCTCGTAGGTGCCCTGGAGGATGCCCTGCGTACCGATGTAGATCCAGCTGCCCGCGGTCATCTGACCGAACATGATCAGGCCCTTCGCCGCCAGCTCGTCGAAATGCCCCTGCGTCGCCCAGTGCGGCACGAGGTTGGAGTTGGCGATCAGCACGCGCGGGGCGTCCTTATGCGTGTAGAAGACTCCCACCGGCTTGCCCGACTGCACGAGCAGCGTCTCGTCCGCGTTCAGCTCACGGAGAGCCCGGACGATGGCGTCGAAGCTCTCCCAGTCCCTGGCCGCCTTGCCCGTTCCGCCGTACACGACCAGATCCTCGGGCCGCTCCGCCACCTCGGGATCGAGGTTGTTCATGAGCATCCTGAGGGCCGCTTCCTGGAGCCAGCCCTTGCACGTGAGCTCCCTGCCCCGGGGGGCACGGATCGTCCTCGGTCCCGTGGTACCGGCCATCAAACCACCACCTTTCCTCTCTTGATCACGGTACGGACGGGGTTGTGTCCGATCCGGTACACCATGTCCTCGAGCGTCGGGACGTCCCATACCTGTAGATCCGCCAGCGCCCCGGCCTTGAGAGTGCCCCGGTCATCCAGCCCACAGGCCCTGGCGCTCCCAGCGGTCGCCGCATGCAGCGCCTCATCGGGCGACAGCCCGTTCCACCGGCAGGCGAACTGGATCGCCAGCGGCATGCTTACCGCGTAGCCGCCCGGACACAGATCGGTGCCGATCGCGATCGAGAGTCCCGCCTCGACCCAGTCACGCGCCCGTATCGGCCTGGGGTGCTGGACGGCGAAGTCGATGAGCGGCATGAGGACAGCCGTCACCCCGGCTTCCGCCATGCGTTGCAGGCCTTCGATCGGCGTGAAGTTGAGATGATCGGCCGACACCATGGCCAGTTCGGCGGCGAGGTCCGCCCCGCCCAGGTCGGAGTACTGGTCGGCGTGGATTTTCGGGGCGAGCCCGGCGGCGATGCCGGCTTCGAGAATCCTCCGCGATTGATCTACGGTGTAGTAACCGTCGTCGCAGAAGACGTCGCAAAACCTGGCCAACCCGGCATCCGCGACGCATGGGATCATCTCATCGATGACATGATCCACGTACTGTTCGCGCGAAAGCTCCGGAGGGAAATCGTGCGCCCCCATGAACGTGCTTACGAGATCGACCGGCTGAGCCTCGTCCAGCAGCCGGTTCACCTCGAGGAGCTTGAGCTCGGAAGGCGTGTCCAGGCCGTAACCGCTCTTGCTCTCGACCGTCGTCGTGCCGTGGGCCAGCATGGCACCGACCCGCTCCACGGCCGCGTCGAGCAAGGCATCCACTCCCTCGGAGCGGGTCATCGACACGGTCGCCATGATGCCCGTCGGAATGCCCGAAGCGACGACCTCCTCGCGCGATCGGGTCAGCCGGGCGGCGTACTCCCGCGCCCGCGAACCGCCGAACACGAGGTGCGTGTGGGCGTCGATGAACCCCGGCGCCACGACCCCGGCGGCGGCATCCATCACCATGGCCCCGGCGAGGTCCACGACGGCCCCGATCTCGTCCCGAGGGCCGACAGCGAGGATTCGCCCGTCTGCCATCGCCACCGAACCGCCCGCGATGCGCTCAGACCCGGTGGCGGAAGACTCCGCACACGTCAGCACCTCCGACGCGCCGACGACGACGAGGTCCGCTCTCGGTAGCACTAGCAGCCTGCTCCCTCGGGAGTCCTGGTGTTCGCATCCATGCTGCGCCGTGTGCTCAGTCGAGCAGCGCCGTCTCCACGACCGGGTCGGTCGAGAAAGCGTGCGTCGGCAGGTAGAATCGGACGACGTCCTCCAGCGCTCCGAGTGGCACC
>JAUVTH010000169.1 GCA_030601615.1 Gemmatimonadota bacterium | reverse complement strand
GAGCGGGCCGGACGTGAGCTGCGAACCGACCTCGAGATCTCGAGAACGTTCCGCACCGTGCGACTCGCAGGGCCGGACGGTCCCGATGGCCTGTGCCCGGAACCCCGGATCGGTGCCGGCGCCGCGGCGGGAGCAGAAGGGAGTGAGAGCAATTTCAAGGACTGGCGAGTCTTCGGACTGTTCCCCCTGAACACGGAGGAGGGCGCCGTCGATCCGGACGGTAAGGGCTGTCACGCGCCGAAGCGCGATCTGCCCTGGATCCTGAGGCTCGGACTCGGGAACCTGTATCTGCCCACGGCGACTCAGCTCATGGTGGTCCGCGTGGGCGACATGGTTTTGGCCCTGGTGCCGGTCGAGCCGACCACGGAGGTAGGATTCCGCATTCGGGAAGCGATCCTCGATGCCGTGACGTCAAACCGACTGCCGGCCCGCTCGGCCGCCGTCGTTGGCCTGGCAAACGGCTACATGCAGTACACGGCCACGCGCGAGGAATACCAGGCGCAGCACTACGAAGGCGGCTCGACCCTGTACGGTCCCGGGTTCGCCGAATTCCTCCAGAGCGAGATCGTAGATATGGTCGGCGAGCTGCCTGGCGGAGGCCACGCTTCTGTAGCGCCCATGTTCGGGAAGCCAGGTCTGAGGCGTTCCCTATTCCCGCGAGCGAGGGGAAACCGCCCGGACAGCCTCGTCGTCAAGTCCACCAAGTGCCGCTCAGACACCGTGATCATCCGGTGGCTGGACGCCGCGCCGGGTGACCTGCTCCCCTCCGACGGCCCCATGCTGTCCCTGCACAGATCGCGGACAGGAGATCAGTCGATATCGGTGTGGGACGACGACCGGTTCGTCGAGGTCCGACAGATCGCGGGCGAAGGCCGCAGGGGCGGCCTGTGGGAGGCTCGCTGGACGCCTCCGGGAGGCGCGAGAGGAGATTATTCGGTCACCTTCCTGCGGTGGCCGGACCTGAAGAACACCAGGGGGTTCCGATGTCCGTAACGGACGAGATATTCGCCGATCCCATGAGTGGGCCGGATCCGGGTGAGTTGAGTTCCCTGCCGCTCACGGCCGCCCGCTCGTTCGGCACGGAGGAGCGGACGCTTCTCACGGCTCGGTGCCGGCTCGTGTTCGGCCTGGGGCTCGCGATCAGCCTCGTTCTCATCCTGCTCTCACGCGGCGTGATCGACAGACCGCAGCTCCCGGCCAACGCTCTGGAGCGCTGGGAGCTGTGGCTCGATGCGGGACATCTCGTATCGTTCGCGATCGCTTTCGGCTCGCTGTTCATCGGGAAGCCGAGCGTGCATCGCCTGCAGCTGACGGCGTTCGCCGTAGTCGCAATCAACATCGTGCTGGGCGTATTCAGCATGGGCGTGATCAGTCCCGACTACCCGCCGGCCCTGCTGATTGCCCTGGCGCTGTTCATCCCGGCCGCCGTTATACCCTGGCGCAGTAGCTACCAGGTAGCCCTCGGGCTCATTGGTGCCGCGGCACCGGCCGTCGCGCAGGTGTTCAGCTACGCCTTCATGCCCGAGGCGAGAGAGTATTGGGCCGGGCGAGGGGGCCAGACGGCCTTCCTGGACCAGCTGGTGGTACTGACCGTCGGGCTCCTGATTCTCGCCGCCACGTCCGTGCTCGTGACGCGCACCCTCTACAGCTTGAGGCGGAAGGCGCACCGGGCCCGACAGCTGGGCAGCTACATCATCGAGAAGGAGATGGGAAGAGGCGGCATGGGACAGGTTTTTGTCGCCCGGCACGCACGGATGTGTCGGCCCAGTGCCGTAAAGGTCCTCCGGGCTTCGGGAAGCCTGGACCTCGATGCCCTGGCCCGCTTCGAGCGGGAAGTGCAGCTCTCATCGAGCCTTACCCACCCGAACACGATCACGATATTCGACTTCGGCCGCGCCGGGCAGAACACATTCTATTACGCCATGGAGTACCTGGAAGGTCTCGACTTGCAGCGCCTGGTGAAGCGCTTCGGGCCGCTGGATCCGGCACGAATCGTGTACCTGCTGGCGCAGGTGTGCGGCTCGCTGGCGGAGGCGCACGGCCGTCAGATCGTTCATCGGGATATCAAGCCCGCGAACATCTTCCTCACGCAGCGAGGCGGCCTGTTCGACTACGTGAAGGTGCTGGACTTCGGCCTGGCCAAGCACGTGGATTCCAGAGACGGCGAGGGCGTCACTCAGACGGGACTCATCCTCGGAACACCGGAGTACATGGCACCTGAGGCCATTCGCGATGAAGGAAGCGTTGACACGCGGGCGGACCTATACGGACTCGGGGCCGTGGCGTACTACCTCCTGACCGGCGAGCCACCGTTTCACAGTGGATCCGCAGTGCAGACCCTCGTTGACCAGGTCAGGAAGACGCCCGTGCCCCCGTCGGAGATTACGGAGATCGATGTCCCGGTCGAGCTCGAGACGATCGTCCTGCGTTGCCTGGAAAAGTGGCCTGACGACCGCTTCCAGTCGGCTGAACAGCTTGAGTCGGCCCTCCTGGAGGTTCCGTTCGAGGAACCGTGGGACCGGAACCGGGCCCGCGAGTGGTGGAGCCTGCGCACGGGTGTGGCCCGTCCGGTATTGTACGAGTCGGCACCGCGCGCAGATGCGCTTGACGCCAATGTGTAACGGCGGGGGTCTCCGGCCTCTTCAGCGCGGTCATAATGGCAAAGCGCCCGGCGTGAACCGGGCGCTGGGGCGGGTGGCCAAGCAAACCCGTCAGGGGCGCCCTTCTGTTTGTGCCTAGGATACTCCGTGGCTCGTCCGGCCAGGCCGACCGTCACTCGCTAAGTCGAATGGCCAGTGGAACGCCCTCGATGCTTCCGTCATCCCCTGTTGCCCCGGCACTTCCGCCCACCCTGAGCCAGCGGCCTAGAATGTCCTTGTTGGTGATCTCATTGATGAACAAGCGCGCAAAACCGGTGAACTTGATCGGCTGCATGCCGGAACTCAAAATCGTGGTCGGATCGAACAGGGGCACGACCACCATGCGCTTACCGTTGTAGGAGGCCCCGTCCGGCACGATGCAGCCTGTCCCACCGGTGCACCCATCTGGCCAGTAGTTCGTGTCACTCCCGATGCGCTCTTCAAAACCCTGCAGCGTGGGACCGATCATGTTGCCCGGCTCGATGGTGACATCGACAAACTCGCCGCCGTCGTCGAACAACTCTGATGGGTCGATGCACTTCAGAATGTTCGCCCTGTAGTCGTCACCACCCATGTCACCCACGGGGCGCCACGGGAAGAACCAGCCGGGCTCCGGACTCAGCGCGGGATTCCCCGGTTTGAGCGTGACCGGCCGGCCCACGTCGTTCTTGTAGGGACTGGGTAAACCACAGTTGGGGTTCGGCCCGGGGCAGTCGCGCCACGGCCCTCCCCAACCGGTGCAATCGCTGGGTATGAATATCGTCGCATCAGCAGGGTCGAGCGTGCACGCACGATATGGCTCATACTCATCAACGCCTGGAGTGAGTTCCTTGTCCTTGTCGACGTCGACCCAGTCCCACATGTCGTTGGTCAGGGTATCTTCCCACATGTCCGGAAGCGCCAACGGAAGGAGACACCCGATGTCTCCCGCCGGATATGCCTCCGCGGCCGCGTGGGCCTGAACGTCCACGTTGTCGACTCCGAAGACTCTGGCAAAGAACGTGGGGATCGGGTTGGACCGGGAGATCAGGTGCCTCACCGTCACGTCGACCCGCAGGTTGGCCACATCCACCTGCACGTCTTCGTCGGGCACGATGAGCACGCCCTGATTGCGGACTAGATGCAGCTCACCGTACTGTTTCGCCCGCGCCTTGGCGAGCGTCACTGCATTGTCCGGATCGTCGATGAAAGCACTGGCAGCCGCCAGGGCCCCCGCGTCAGCTGCCCGCTGTGCCTCCGTCCTGGCCGTAAGCAACTTGCCGATGTCAATGGCGATTGCCGCCGCCGACACTACGGCCACCATGCTGATCGCTACCAGGACGAAAGCCATTCCTCGCTCGTCCACGAGTATTGACCGAATCTTCAATCCAGCGCGCCTGTTCCTGTTCACAATCGACTCCTCGTCAACCGGGTGGGGCGGCCCCCGACGGAACCGCCCCGAGTTGAGGTTTGAAGTTTCTGCGTACGCTCAGTCAAAGCAGTTCGGTCCTCCGGCGAGATAGACGACGTCCGAGCCCTCGAACGGCGTCCCGTCCACCAGCTCGCCACTGACGACGAGCTCATTACCGTCAGTGGGCAATCCGGCGTCGTAGAGATCCTGCGTCTT
>JAUVTH010000026.1 GCA_030601615.1 Gemmatimonadota bacterium | reverse complement strand
CTCGATCTCCAGGATCGCCCGGTGCGGGTCGTGTACCTTGAAGTAGAGGACGGCGTTCACTGTCACCGACACGTTGTCCCGCGTGATCACGTCCTGGGGCGGGATGTCCATGGCGATGATCCGGAGCCCCACCCGCACCATCCGCTCGATCCCGAACGGCACCAGGAAGATGAGGCCGGGGCCGCGTGTCGGTCTGACCCGGCCGAGTCGAAACACGACAGCCCTCTCGTACTCGCGGAGAATGCGCAGGCTGGTCGAGAGCGCCGCGGCACCGCCTATGGCGATCATGGCGAGAATGACGTTGACGTCCATGGGAGCCTCCGTGGTCCCGAGAATCGAATTACGTGGGAACGGCCCGCCCGGCGGACGAATGCCCGTCTCTCCGCGCGGCCCGACGTAAGATACACCGCGCACGGCGGATGTGCCCACTCCGGATGGAGGGTGCCGGCCCGTTGCCGAGACCCCGGCCAGTCCGGCGAATTCCTGTCAGGCGTCGACCTTGACGATCACCGCGATTCCCTGCCCTCCGCCGATGCACGCAGACCCGAGGCCCAGCCCCCCGCCCCTGCGTTGCAGCTCGTACAGCAGGTGCGTCGTGATCCGCGCCCCGGTGGCGCCCAGCGGGTGCGTGAGCCCGATTGCGCCGCCGTTGACGTTCACCCTTTCCCGGTCGAGACCGAGCTCCTTCTCGACCGCCATATACTGCGGCGCGAAGGCCTCGTTGACCTCGATCACGTCCATGTCGTCGAGCGTGAGACCTGCCCTTTCCAGCGCCTTTCGAGCCGCGGGCGCGGGACCGATGCCCATGATGCGCGGCGGCACGCCGGCGACGGCCCAAGACACCAGGCTGCCCATCACCTTCACGCCGTGCGCCGAGGCGAACTCCGAGTCGGAGATCACCAGCGCCCCCGCTCCGTCACCGATGCCGCTCGCGTTGCCGGCGGTCACCAGGCCGTCCTTTTTGAAGTAGGGGCGGAGCGAAGCGAGAGCCTCCAGAGTCGTATCGGGCCGCATGTGCTCGTCGATCCGAAACTCGATCTCCTTCCCACGCTTGAGCAGCGTAACGGGAATGACCTCCTCGTCGAACCAACGGTTGTCCCACGCCGCCTTCAGCCGCTGCTGGCTGCGCAGGGCGTACGCGTCGACTTCCTCACGGCTGATGTCGTATTCCTCGGCCAGGTTCTCCGCCGTCTGGGCCATCGAGAAGCCGCAGTACGTGTCGGTAAGCGATTCCCACAGCGAGTCTTCGAACGGAACCGAGGGCCCGAGACGGAGGCCCCACCGGGCACCGCGAACGACGTGCGGCGCCTGGCTCATCGACTCGGTGCCCCCGGTCAGGCAGACCCGCGACCCTCCGTACAGGATGTCCTCGGCCCCGTCGATCACGGCCTGGAAACCGGATCCACACAGGCGGTTCAGGGTCATGGCCGGAACTTCGAGCGGAAGTCCCGCATTGAGACCCACGTGGCGGGCCAGGTACACGGCATCGGCCGACGTCTGGATCACGTTCCCGAAGAACACCTGTCCGTATTCCGCGGGGTCTACGCCTGCCCTCTCGACGGCCGCCCGGGCTGCGAGTATCCCGAGCTCCGTGGCCGACTGATTCTTGAGGCTCCCGCCGAACGTCCCGAACGGTGTCCGGACCGCGGCAAGGAAAACGATCTGTCTGTCCGTTCCCATCGTCCCCATGGTCTCTCCGTATCTGTGTCCTCGTGTACAGTCCCGAAACTCCGCTGTCCCGGGGCATGCCCGTTGTTCAGCCGGCCTCGACTCTGTGCGCTATCCAGGCACCGACTTCGTCCGTCGTGCGGGTCCCGCCCACGTCGGGGGTCCGAATGCCTGCGCGGAGGGCTTCGTCCACTGCTTCCTCCACGCGGTCCGCCGCCTCGGACGACCCCTCGTCTCGGAGAAGCAAGGCAGTGCTCAGGATCGCCGCCATCGGATTCGCCGCCCCGGTGCCGACGATGTCCGGAGCACTTCCATGCACCGGTTCGTACAGCGCGTGAACGCCCGGGTTGAGGTTCGCCGACGGCGCGAGCCCCATGCCACCCACGAGCTCCGCGGCCAGATCGGACAGGATATCGCCAAGCAGGTTCGAGGTCACGATAACCTCGAAACGCCCGGGCGCGCGGACGAGCTGCATCGCCAGCGCATCCACGTACATGGTCTCGGCTTCGATGTCCTCATACTCGGAGGCGACCTCGGCGAATACACGGCGCCACAAACCGTATACGTGAGGCACGGCATTGGCCTTGTCGCCCAGGGTCACCTTGCTGCGTCCGTCGGACCGCGCGTGCTCGAACGCGGCCCTCACGATCCGGTCCACGCCCGGTCTCGTGGCGATCGCCTCACTCACCGCTCGTTCGGCAGGGGTCCCGGCAGCCTCGATCCGGCCCGCCCCCGTGTAGAGTCCTTCCGTGTTCTCGCGGAAGATGACGAAGTCGATCGGCGTGTGATCCGCCGAACGGAGTGGAGACAGCTCGGCGAGCCGCAATCGGGCCGGGCGGAAGTTGATGTACAGGTCGAGGCGGAACCGCAGCCCGAGGAGAATGTCGCGGGCATGCCGGCCGTCCGGAACTCGAGGATCGCCGACCGCTCCAAGCAGAATCGCATCGAATCCGTCACGCAGCCGCGCGAAGCTCTCCTCCGACAGCGTTTCTCCGGTCGACAGATAGTGGTCCGCCCCGTGCGGAAAGACCTCCGTGTGTATCTCGACGAGTCCCGCGCGGACGCAGGACTCGAGCACTCGTTCGGCCTCTCGCACCACCTCCGGGCCGACCCCGTCTCCGGGAACCAGGGCGATGCGGATCATGAGCGGATCATCCCGCAGTGGCTCCCAGTTGGAATTCGATGGAAAAAAGAGGCCGGCGCCCTCGGGGTCGCCGGCCTCCAGCACTCAGTAACGACCGGTCCTGCTGGTTCGTTACTGGCTCAGCGTCCAGACGTACGCGGCGACTGCATTCACCTGTTCGTCCGTGATCGCGGCACCGCCCTTGGCCGGCATCGGAACGCCCGAGCTGGACTCCTGCGACGTGACGCCCGTCATGATGTTCTCTACGATCGACTCGTAGGTGCCGTCCGTATGCAACCACTCGTCGTCCGTCAGATCGGCACCCAGGTTCGGGATGCCCTCGCCGGTCGCGCCGTGGCACGACATGCAGATTCCGGCCCCGCCGTAAATGCCCTCGCCCTCTTCGACCATCGCGGCCGTGACGCCCTCGGGCAGCTCCTGCGGCATCGCGTCCATCTCGGCCTCGGCCATGTCCATGTCGGCCTCGGCAGCCACTACCTGCGCCGACGCTGCGTCGGCCTCATCGTTGCCATCAGCGCTCGCATCGCCACCACAGGCGGAGAGGCCAACCGCGACGAGGGCGACCAACGTCAGTCCCCAGATCTTCTTCGCGATCATTATCGATTACTCCTGTATGCTTCCTGGTATTCGCGTGCTGTGTGGGTGCGTATGCCGCACGCCACTCTCCTATTGTGTGGGCAGTAGTTTACCGCACAATGCGCAGTAACTCCACCCCCGCTCTACTTCCTCTCCGCATCCGGGGCAGGGCCACCGTTCCTGGTCTGCGCCGCACCGCGGGCAGAACCGCACCCCGGCTCTGTCGGGCAGGGCTGCATCACAGCTCCGACAGGACCCGACCTCGCCGGCCTCTGCGGAAGCGGGCGCTCGATCCGGCGGGGCATTTTCCCGCTTCGCCGTGGACAGGCCGAGGGCATCGGCCGCTTCGTCCCGGGGCACGAACAGCGGGTCGTCGAGACCCGGCAGGTAGTCGCCGCGCGACTTGCCCGTCTCCAGCTCGAAGATGGGCGGTCCGGTCTCGGCGGCGGCTCCGGGCGGCTCCGTGTCTCCCGGCGATTCCGCGCCATCAGTCGGTGCTCCGGCCGTCCCGCCAGGCAGACTCCGCATACTGACTTCCGAAGCCGCGAAGCGCTGGAGCAGAGCCAGTCCCGGCTCTGGAGACCCCAGCTCCTGTCTGACCGCCTCCAGCAAGGCCAACTCGGGCACGTGAAGACTCAGCTCGTCCACAAGCAGGTTCAGGAATCCCAGGTCGTACTCGGCTTTGCTCGCGAAGCGCAATCGGTCACGGCACAGCGGGTACGGCAGGAGCCTGCGGTGAAGCTCGGCGACGGAGATCGGAATCTCGATCGGCATCCCTTCTTCCGTGAGTCTCTGGACCAGCAGGCCCTTCATGTCAACGCTCATGTCTCATCTCCCTGTTACCACCCCTCCGCAACGGCGTCGCCCCCACACGCAGCGTGCGGGGGCGTGGCCCTTCGTGCCTGTTTTCATTGCGCGCGATCCACTGTACTTCTTCAACAGCTGTCTACCGGTCGATATGCAGCACTCCCGCCCGGGCCGATGCCTTGAGAAACGCCTCCGGGTCGTCGTCCGGTATCTCGATTCCGGTCAGATCCCTGACGCGGCGCGCCGTCTCACGCATGAACTCCTCGACCGACTGACCCGGATCGGCAGAACTCTCGCACATCGCGCGCACGATGCCCGACCAGCTGCCCTCCATTCGAGGCAGCCCCGGCGCCAATGCGGGATCACCACCGAACAGGTCCAGCTGATCCCGACTTCCAGCAGCGATCGCGTCGAGTCCCGCAGCCTCGAGCTCTACTTCCAGCAGGATGCGGTCTTCCGGTGTCGGGTCCACGAACAGCTGGTCCAGGCGCTCGAGATAGGGATCCAGCTCCCGGGCCCCGTCGGAGACTTCGCGGTACGCGCGCACCAGCTCCACGAGCCGCCACACGCTCACCGCATCCCACAGGCTGTCCACCGGGATACGCTCGAGATGCTCGAGCGCCTTCTCCGGCTCGCCTCCCTCGTAGAACAGGTTGGCGAGCATGGACCGGGCTTCGTGGTTCTCCTGATCCAGCTCGAGAGATCGCTCGAGCCAGAGCCTGGCCTGCACGCCGTCTCCCCGGCTGTGGTGGGTGTAGGCGAGGTCGGCGGCCGCGTCGGCGCTCTTCTCGTCCGCGGCTACGGCGCGGCGGAAGAAGCGCTCGGCGTGCTCCCACAGGCCTTCCCGAAACAGAACCCGGCCGATCGAGAGCATCAGGTCCAGGTCCCGCCCGAAACCGAGATCCAGCACGCGCTCGAAGCACTGGAATCCGCGAGCCCTCTCTCCGAGCTTCAGCCGGGTCTCGCCCAGACCCACGAGTGCATCCTCGTGGTCCGGCTCGCTCTCCAGGGCCCGGGCGAACGACCTCCGGGCCCACAGGTACTCCTCGCGCGCCAGCTGCGCGTAGCCCATGGACACGAGCAGCTCCACGGCTCGCGGATACAGGGCGGCGCCCCGCCGGAGCATCTCCAGCGCGCCGTCGTAGTCGCCGGCTTCATACAGGCGCTGCGCCTGACGGTCGTACTCCTCTGAACTCCAGAACCGGGAACCTTCCATGTCCCCTCCTTACCCGCGTTCGAAGAGGTACGCGCTGTCCACCAACCGATTCCCTCGCTCGTCGTTGACGGAGTGCTGCCGTCCGGACCAGATCACGGCGCCTCCCGTCTCGCCACGCTTGTTCACGGCGTAATAGCTCACGTTGAAGTTGGGACGACCCGTTTCGTCCAGCAGACGGCCTTCCACCGTCCAGTCCACGATTCGCTCCAGGGCCGTCAGGCAGGCGTCCTTCGGGTGCGCACCCCGCCGCATCTCCTCGACGATGAGGTGGGAGCCGACCGTCTTGATGACTGCCTCGCCCCGCCCCGTCGATCCCGCCGCCCCGACATCGTTGTCGCAGTAGCAGCCGCAGCCGGGCAGCGGGCTGTCGCCCACACGCCCCGGCACCTTGAAGAACAGCCCGCTCGTCGTGGTCACAGCTGACAGGTTACCGTCGGCGTCAACCGCCGAGCAATGGATCGTTCCCATCGGTCTGACGCCGTCATGAGAGTCGAGCGCGCCGACGGTCTCACCGTTCCCGTTTGATCCGGGCCCGCCGGGGTCCGAGAAGTCCTCGATCGGCTCTCCGCTCTCCTCCGGCGTGAGGTAATCGTCCTGGTCCGACAGGCGCGCCCGCCACCGCAGCCACTGCTCGCGAGACCGCTGTGTGAGAAGGTCCGTCTGCTCGAATCCCATCTCGGCGGCGAACCGGGCGGCTCCGCGCCCCACGAGCAGCACGTGATCCGTGTATCGCATCACCGAGAGGGCCACCCGTGAGGGATACACGTATCCCTCGAGAGCGGCGACGGCGCCGACTCCTCGGGTCGACCCATCGTACACCTGGCTGTCGAGCTGAACGACTCCCATGGCGTTGGGAAGTCCTCCGTAGCCCACCGTACGGTCATCGGGGTCCTGTTCCACCTGATTCACCCCACTTACGACGCCTTCCAGGGTGCCCAGTCCGGCCCGAATCGCCTCGAGGGCCGTCTCGGTGGCGCGCAGGCCGTTCCCGCTGGAGACGGCCGCCGGCCGGGTAGCGGCTCCATCGAGGATCAGAGGCCCGGCCACACCCCGCTGTGCGGGCTTCGCCACCAGGTCCCTCCCCACGACGCCGGGCGCGAGCGCACCGGCTCCGGCTGCCACACCCAGATTCCGTATGAACCTCCGGCGACTCAGTCTTCCCATACAGTCTCCCTATTCGACGGGTCGGTCATGAACCGGACTTCGCAGCGGCTTCGCCGTCGGCCGATTCCTCTGGCTCCGGAGGGTCGCTGACGACACGCAATACCAGGCTCGTCACACGCCGTTCGATCGTCTCGGCCACCTCGAGCTCGGCCGAGCCCATGCGGACGATCTCGCCAGCTTTGGGAATCCGGCCGAGCTTGCCGATGACGTATCCAGCGACGGTGTCGTACTCTTCGATATTGTCGATCTCGCCGAGCCCGAACTGCTCGATCAGGTCGGCCGGGTCGGTACCGCCGTCGATCCGCGCACGGCCTTCGCCCAGGACCACGATTTCCTCTTCCGCCACATCGTGCTCGTCGAAAATGTCCCCGACGATCTCCTCCATGAGGTCTTCCAGGGTAACCAGGCCGTCCGTGCCGCCGAACTCGTCCACGACCACGGCCAGGTGGAGCTTGTGGTCCCGGAGCTCGGCGAGCAGATCGTCTACCGGCTTGGTGTCCGGAACGAACGATGGCTCCCTCATCACTGCCGTGAGTGAGAAATCACTGTGCGACTCCCGCCGCATCCAGCGAAGCAAGTCCTTGATCAACACGACGCCCGTCACGTCGTCGATCGACTCGCGGTACACTGGAAAACGCGAATAGCCGGACTCGGCTGCCGTGTCCAGCACTTCGTCCAGTGTCGCCGTTTCCCGAAACGCCACGATGTCGGGCCGGGGGGTCATGACCTCTCGAGCGACGGTCCGCGTGAGCTCGAACACGCCGTGGATCATCTCCTCCTCGTCCTCCTCCACCACGCCCTCGGCGCGGCTGTGACGCAGAAGCGCCTCGATCTCCTCGGGGCCGTGTACCCTGCCGTACGCGCCAGGCACAACCACGCCGCTGCGGCTCACTATCGGGGCCGCAAGGCCGTTGATCAGCCACAGCAGTGGCGCCATCAGGGTGCTGAACACATTCATGGGGAGAGCGACGGCTCGTGCCACGCGCCCCGGACCCGCCAGCGCGAGGGCGCGGGGGGCCAGCTCTCCCAGGAGGAGATAGAGCACCGCGATCCCGGCCAGCGCCAGAACGACCGCGACCGTGAACCCGACGCCGCTCGGAAGGGGGATGCCGGCGGCATCCAGTCCCTGGTGGATCAGGGGCGCGAGTACGCTGACCCCGAGCCAGCCCAACGCCAGGGAGCACAGCGTGATCCCTGCCTGGGTCGCGGAGACCGGTCGGTCGAGTGACCGCCGGGCCCTCGCCACTCTCGGATCTGGACCCGTTCCGTCATCGTCCGACTCGTCCGGATCCTCGTGCCGCGAGGCTATCAAGGCGAATTCCGCCGCCACGAAGAACGCGTTCGCGGCGATCAGACCGACGACTGCCAGGATCTTCGCGGTCGCGGAAGCATCCATCACGGAGTACGCGCTGGGGACTCAGGCCCGTTCCGGGGGGCTCGGCCGAGCCCACCCGGTGTCGAGTCTGGTCTCACTCGCACCGCGTGTGCGGCACGAGCGTGGGAGACCGTTGCCGGTCGCTTGAGCGGCGGGTTCAGGTTGTGCCGACCTCGTCTGGCTCTCAGTCGGTAACTTCGGCGCCGTCCTCGTCGGACGAGCCGAACGGTATCGCCGGCTGGCAGTATCTGTGCCCTATCGCTTCCAGTTCTTCCACTTCCACGGCCGAAAGGCCTGGATGCCGCTCTCGCAGGTACGCGACGGTGTCGGACATCCAATCGCTGCGCTCGGTGTCCTCGGCGTCGAGCACACCACATCGCTGAATATGACTGAACAGCTCATCTCGAGCCAGATCCAACTCCGTCTGCTGGGGTCGTCCGCGTGACAAAGCTCCTCCTTGTTGATTCAATCCGTCCCGCCGCCGCCGGCTCTCGCGTCGAGCCGCGCGGCCAACGGGCCTTGCTGCGCCTAATATACCTGAGGTCGGATGACGCCGCAAAGCGCCGCCAGTTCTCCGAAAACGTTGAATTCGGGGAATGCATCCGTGCTCGAATGACAGCGGAATTATTGAGACGGTATACTATCTTGACAGCTCCTCGGCAACGGCCCACGCGAGAAGCGGCACCATGATCTCGTGATGACCCGTGATCTGGTATCCCTTGCCGCCACCCGTGCGTGTCGGCCGTTCGACCACGTTCACGCGTGGACGATACTGCCGGATCATGTCGAAGTCGGCCGTCATGAAACCGCGCGGGGCACCGTCATCCAGGTTTCGGCACATCGTCAGTGCCTTGAGAAACACCTCGGGCAGGATCACGGCCGAACCGACGTTGAGCACGACACCGCCGTCGTCGAGATCCCTGATCGTCCCGACCAGCGTCAGGAAGTCCGCGTACGAGGACTCGCCGATCGCCGCGCCGTCCGCTTCCGGATGCTGGTGGATGATGTCGGCGCCGATGGCGACGTGCACGGTAAGCGGAATGCCGAGCCGCCGGCATGCCAGGATCAGAGACAGCTCCGGATGGCGGTTGTCGTCCCTCCCCGCAAGGTCCTCGGCGATCGCCGCGCCGAGTCCGAATCCGGCGTCTGTGCCCTTCCGGATCGCGAGATTCATGTCCCGGCCGGTCTCGAGTGCCATGCCGAACGTGCCGTCCGCCAGACCGGCTTCCACGTCCTCCGAGGTGCCGCCCCACCGGCATGTCTCGTAGTCGTGAATCACCGTGGCGCCGTTCACGGCCAGGTGCGTGATCGCACCGCGCTCCATCAGGTCGATCAGCACGAGGGACAGCCCCGTCTTCACGACGTGGCCACCCAGCATCCACACGATCGCCCTCTTCGAGACCGTGGCCGAGGCGACACCCCGGGCCACCGAGCGAAGCGAGTCGGCCACCAGGATGTGGGGCAACGAATCATAGAACTGCCCGAAGGACGCCCCGGGCTCGGCCGGGGGAGGACCGGCAAAATCGCCTGACGACACCTTGTTCGGCCGATCCGCCACCGGGATGCGGCGCAGGCGCTCCCTCTCGTCTCCAGGCCCCTGCCGGCCGCTCAAGGCAGGTCTGCGTCCGGAGTCCGGGAAGCGGACGGCGCATCCGTCTCGCCGACGGGAATCAGCGGTCCGCTTCCAGGCTCGTAGTGGGTCAGGAACATGTTGCCCGATCCGATCGCCATGCTCGTCTTGAGGCGAACGATCACGCGCTGGTCGTCATCGCTCAGGTAGAGCTCGGCCTCGCCGTCATCGCCGAATGCCCCGCCTGTCTGGATGATGGGGCGAAGGACGATCGTCTGAAACGTCCCTGCCGGGACGCGGATTTCCTCGCGCCGCAGCACCTCGATCACCACGGGGTTGCCCTCGTCCTTGAAGTACCGATCGAATTCGTACCGCTCGCCCACTTCCAGTGGAAGAAGACGGGCGAAATACAGGAACGACACATCGTCGAGCGCTCCATCGAAGATCGGAACGGCTGTCTCTTCCTGTCTCGCCCGCCACTCGTCGTCGATGATGTCGAACCGGTCGTACGTCATCCCCTCGAGATCGAACGTGTACCGCGTATCCCTCTTGTAGCTGCCCTCCTTGAGCCGCTGCTCGAATCGGATGGAGCCCAGGGGATCGGGCCGGATCCAGCTCACCTGGCGGTCCTGAACGCGATAGAACGGCGGGCCGCCCCACATTTCCATCGCGACTCGATAGCCGGAATGTCCCGCGATCGAATCAATGGCCTCGATCTCCAGCGACCCCTCTCCGAGGCGCACGCGCCCCCAGTTGACCGAGAACTCCATGCGCTCACCAACCGGAAACCTCCATGCCTGGACCGGATCGCCGGCCGGAGTCTGACCCCGGGCGGTCCCGGCGCCAGCGGCCGTCACACAGACCAGGGTCAGGATGAGCGAACGGGTCACCGCGCGCAGGGTCATGCGCGACCTTCGGCAGCGACCCGTCGAAGCCTGGGATCGCGCGACGCCCGGAGAAGACCCCAGAGCGTGGCGCCGGCCCGGAAACGGCTTCGGCGGTAACGGCGTGAATAGTCCGTGGAAATGTCCACCTGGACCGCGCTTCGCAGATGCGGCGTGACCGCGGTGAGAAGCTCCAGGCTCGACGCCCATCCTTCGTGGCGCAGCAGCGCCCCACCCTCGGGCACCTGTCTGAGAGCTCCCTTGAGGGCCACGAGGCGATACAGCCGGAACCCGCAGTACGGATCTTCCACCTCGGCAGCTATGGCCCCCGGCTTCGCGATCATTCCTGCCCCGATGCGGGCCAGCTTCACCGCTCGCGGCGCGTCGCGGATATCGACCTCCCGTCCCGCCACCAGGTCGGCCCCGCCTTGAAACTTCCGCAGCAGCTCCGGGATCATCTCGGGACCGTCGGTGAAATCGGCCTGCATCACGATCATCGCGTCCCGCTTGGGGTAACGTGATACGCGCACCGCCTCCCTGATCAGTCGCTCCAGGGAAGCGGCATACCCCTTTCGAGTGGCGTTCCGGTAGACCGTCAGCGGCAGGACGCGGCGGTACCGCTCCA
>JAUVTH010000103.1 GCA_030601615.1 Gemmatimonadota bacterium | reverse complement strand
CCGCGGTTCCAACGAGGAATCCGTCGATCATCGTTTGATGATTGGATAGAAGCAGCGTGTTCCGCTTCCGGGGAACGTTCCCCCGGCCGATCACGGTCGCCCGATTCAGGACGTAGAACACGAGCCCCAGAAGCAGCACGGTGAAGTGAACCGTCACGTAGCGCGTGAACGGCCAGAAGAAATGGAAGATCGGTCCCCTGTAGTCCGCTCTGTAGGGTTCTCCCATGAGTCTCTCGTTCGACAGGTCCCCATCCCCTCAGATTGTGTGGCCCACCAATATCGGCCGGACCCGGTCTTCGTGCCAGACATGGTCGCCCCCTCCGGGCACGGGCTGCCCTCCCGGCAACCGGCGGCGGAGCAAACGCTTGCGGTCGCTACTCGACTCCCATCCCCCTCGATAGCATATTGGCCCGCACGGCCGGTCGTCACCGCAGACGGACGGCCTGAGGACGAGTCAACCGGCCGGCCACAGCGGCTGACCGCAATCCACAGAGAGACCTCTTATGACGTCGCCCACCAGCACCAGCAAGGACACATTCGGCTCCCGACGTCCGCTTCGACTCGCGGACGGTTCAGAGGCCACGATCTTCGACATTCAGACCCTTTCGAGGACTGGAGTCGGCCAGGTCGAGAGACTGCCGTTCTCAATCCGCATTCTGATCGAGAACCTGCTGCGCCACGAAGACGGCATCGCGGTGAGCGCGGACGACATCGAAGCGCTGGCCAACTGGGACCCGACCACCGAGCGGGAGATTTCCTTCATGCCCACAAGGGTCATCCTGCAGGACTTCACGGGCGTGCCGGCAGTGGTAGATCTCGCCGCGATGCGTGATGCGATGCGAGAGCTGGGCGGGGACCCGGAGCTGATCAACCCACTTCTTCCCTCCGAGCTGGTGATCGACCATTCGGTTCAGGTGGACAGCTTCGGGCGACTGGAGTCGCTGCTCATCAACTCCGAACGGGAGATGGAGAGAAACCGGGAGCGCTACATGTTCCTGCGCTGGGGGCAGCAGGCTTTCCGCAACTTCAAGGTCGTGCCACCCAGCACGGGGATCGTGCACCAGGTGAACCTGGAGTACCTGGCCCGCGTCGTGTTCGATTCCCGCGTCGGAGACAGCCGCGTTCTGTGCCCGGACACACTCGTGGGGACCGACAGCCACACGACCATGATCAACGGACTCGGAGTCCTCGGCTGGGGAGTGGGCGGAATCGAGGCGGAAGCAGCGATGCTCGGGCAGTCGATCAGTTTCCTCGTTCCAGAGGTGATCGGATTCCGCCTGCACGGGACGTTGCCCGAGGGCGCGACGGCCACCGACGCCGTGCTCCGCGTGACGGAAATGCTGCGCGCAAAGGGAGTGGTCGGAAAGTTCGTCGAGTTCTATGGGGAGGGGCTGCCCTCGCTGTCGCTTGCTGACAGGGCCACGATCTCGAACATGTCGCCCGAATTCGGAAGCACGTGCGCGATCTTCCCGATCGATGACGAGACCCTCGCTTACCTCCGTTTTTCCGGTCGCAGCGACGAGCACGTCGCCGTGGTAGAGGCGTACGCCCGGGAGCAGGGCTTCTTCCACTCTGTGGACACTCCGGACCCAGTGTTCACGGACACGCTGACCCTCGACCTTGGCACGGTGGAGCCGAGCCTGGCAGGACCGAAGCTGCCGCAGCAGAGGGTACCCCTGACCACGGTCAAGCAGTCCTTCGAAGAGGTCCGGGAGGCTCACGCCGTTGCGCGTGCCGCCGCGTCGGGCGAAGGGGATGCAGCAGACACCGCCGGCTTGCCGGTGGTCGCCGTCGAGATGCTCGACCCCGAGAATCAGCCGGTGTCGTTCGATCTGTCCGACGGGGCGGTCGTGATCGCGGCCATCACGAGCTGCACCAACACGTCAAATCCGAGCGTTATGGTCGCGGCAGGTCTCCTGGCCCGGAAAGCGGCCGAGAGAGGCTTGACGAGACGACCCTGGGTCAAGACGAGCCTTGCGCCCGGCTCCAAGGTCGTCACGGAATACCTGGAAGAGGCAGGGCTCCTCCCTTTCCTCGAGAAGCTGGGGTTCGCAGTCGTCGGGTACGGCTGTACGACCTGCATCGGAAACAGCGGTCCCCTGCCGGAGCCCATCGCCGAGGCCATTCGGGACAGTGACCTCGTGGCGGCAGCTGTTCTCTCGGGGAACAGGAACTTCGAGGGCCGGGTGAACCCGCTCACGCGGGCCAACTACCTGGCATCCCCTCCCCTCGTCGTCGCCTACGCCCTCGCGGGCCGGATGGACATCGACCTCACGACCGAGCCCCTCGGGCAGGACCCGGAGGGGCAGGACGTCTACCTGCGGGACCTCTGGCCCACGCAGGCGGAGATTCGCGACACCGTCCGTACGTCGGTGCGCACGGAGCAATTCCGCGAGCAGTACGCCAGCGTGTTCGACGGGGACGAAGAGTGGCGCGCGCTTCCCATTCCGGACGGAAACAGGTACGCGTGGGACGTATCCTCGACATACGTCAGGCAGCCGCCGTTCTTCACCGGCATGTCCCGCGAGCCGACCGCTCGGAAGGACATTCGCAGCGCACGCGCGCTCGCTGTTCTCGGCGACTCGGTGACCACCGACCACATCTCGCCGGCCGGCGCGATCGCCCAGGATTCTCCCGCCGGCCGCTACCTGATGGAGCATGGCGTCGAGCTGCGCGACTTCAACTCATACGGCTCGAGGCGGGGGAATCACGAGGTCATGATGCGCGGCACGTTCGCAAACGTTCGCCTGCGCAATCGACTCGTGCCGGGAGTCGAGGGTGGCTTTACTCTGCACATTCCGTCCGGCGAGCAGATGTCGATCTACGACGCGGCCATGCGGTACCAGAGCGAGGGGACTCCGCTCATCGTGCTCGCGGGCCAGGAATACGGAACCGGTTCCTCCCGGGACTGGGCCGCCAAGGGGCCTCTTCTCCTGGGCATCCACGCCGTGATCGCCGAGGGCTACGAGAGGATTCACCGCAGCAACCTGATCGGCATGGGCGTGTTGCCTCTTCAGTTCTCCTCCGGCCAGTCGGCGGAGTCTCTCGGCCTCAGTGGAACCGAAGTCTTCGACATCACGGGAATCCACGGCGGCCTCGAACCGGGTTGCCGTGTCACGGTGGCGGCCCGGAGCGACGACGAGTCCGCCAGGGAGTTCCAGGCGGTCGTCCGCCTGGACACCGAGATGGAAGTCGAATACTACCGCAACGGGGGAATCCTGCAGACGGTGCTGCGGCAGCTCTTGTAGGGCCCGCGCGACGGCCCGACCCTTGCATCAGATTTGGTATTGTCCCTGGACCCGCCCAACCCACGAACGGAGTTACCGATGATCATATCCGGAGTACGACGCTTCGGCCTGCTGGCCGCGATTCTGGGCGCCGCCGCCTGCTCTTCGGCGCCGCCTCCCGAGACGGCGCCCGCGCCGGTGGCCGATCTGGCCGCCGTCCAGGAGGACGCTCCGCAGACCGACCTTCTCGTAGCACCCGAGGCCGCTGTTCTCATGTCCGAGACCGTCGAGTTGACGGGGACGGAGATGGGTACAATGTGGACGTTCGAGAACCCGCCGCTCGACTACTGGGAGGAGACGTACGGCTTCCGACCCAGTTCGGAGTGGCTCGAACACGTCCGCCTCGCATCCGTCCGCTACGGAGGCGGGTGCTCGTCCTCATTCGTGTCGGCCAACGGCCTCGTGATCACGAACAACCACTGCGCCCGCGGCTGCATCGATGCCGTGTCGACGGAGGACGACGACTTCCTGAACAATGGCTTCTACGCCGCCACGCGAGAAGAGGAGCTGGTCTGCCCGAACCTCCACCTCGATCAGCTGATCGAGATCGAGGACATCAGCGAGGAAATGCGCTCCGCAGCGCAGCCGGGAATGTCTGACGCCGAGATCACCGGGGCGCGGAACACCCGCGGCGAGGAGCTCGACTCGGCATGCGAGGAAGCGACAGGACTGCAGTGCCAGGTCGTGTCGCTATTCCATGGCGGACAGTTCATGCTCTACAAGTTCCGCCGATATTCCACCGTGAAACTGGTCTTCACGCCCGAGATGCAGGCGGCATTCTTCGGCGGTGACCCTGACAACTTCACGTACCCGCGTTACGACCTCGACATCTCCTTCGTCCGGGCGTACGAGGACGACGGAGTCACGCCGGCAGCGACGCCGCACTTCTTCGAGTGGGATGCGGACGGCGCCGCCGAGGGCGAGCTCGTCTTCGTGACCGGCAACCCCGGATCCACGGCACGCCAGATCACTTTGTCACAGTACCTGTATCAGAAGGAAATCTGGCACCCGCTGCTGCTCGGTCTCTTTGACCAGCGGCTCGAGGTCATGCACGCGATCAAGCGAGACGATCCCGAGCGGGGCCGCGCGATGCAGAACATGATCTTCGGGTTCGAGAATACTCAGAAGCTGTATCGCGGACAGCTCAAAGGACTTCGTGATACGGAGCTGACGGCGAAGAAGATCCGCTGGGAAAACGAGTTCCGTGCCGCCGTCGAGGCAGACCCGGCGCTCGCGGCCGAATACGGCGACGTGTGGGACCGCATCGCCGAAATCAAGGAGCGCCAGGCCGAGCTCGCGCCCACGGTCCTTCTCAACCGCCCGAACCTGGTCAGCCCGTCGGCTCACCTTCAGCTCGCAGGACAGTTGGCACAGTACGTCCAGCTGGCCGCACAGCCGGAGGACCAGCGCCCACCCAACTGGGACCGGCTGGAAGGCAACCTGCGCGATCCGGGTGAACTCCACATGGACCAGTCTATGGGAATGCTGGCCGGCCGACTGGCGCTCGCCCCGGACTGGCTGCCGCCCGAGGCGGTTCTCGTGCAGGCCGTGCGCCCCGGGGAGACGCCCGAGGCCGCCGCCCGCAGGCTGATCGAATCCTCGCAGCTGGGTGACCCGGCGTTCCGTGAGTCGTTGATGACCGGTGACCCGGAGCGGCTCCAGGCCAGCACGGATCCGTTGATCCAGCTCGTGCTCGCCATGCAGGCGGAACAGGCGGGGGCCCTTCCCGGCTGGCAGGCGGCCAGCGCCTCCGAAGAGGTGCAGAACGAGCGCTTCGCCACTGCCCTGTTCGCCGTGTATGGAACGGACCTGCCGCCGGACGCCACGTTCACACTCCGCATCACGGATGGCATCGTGAAGCGATACCAGTTCAACGGTACTTACGCCCCGGCCCAGACGACTCTGTATGGCCTGTACGCCCGCGCGGAGGAGTTTGGCAACGAGATGCCGTGGACCCTCGCGCCCGCCATCGACGAGGCACGCGCCGAGGTGGACATGAGCACCCCGATAAACTTCGTGTCGACGAACGACATCACGGGCGGCAACAGCGGAAGCCCCGTGATCGACCGTGAGGCCCGCTGGGTCGGCGTCGCGTTCGGCGGCCATATCGAATCGTTCCCGAACGAGTTCCTGTTCGCCGCCGAGAACGGGCGCACGGTCTCCGTGCATTCGGCTGGAATCACCGAAGCGCTCCGCAGCATCTACGGCGCCCACGAGCTCCTCGAGGAGCTCCTCAGCGGTTCCGACTGACGCTCGAGAATCCTGACAGGGGACGGATGGCCTTCGGTCGTCCGTCCCCCTTCCATGCTCGAGATGGGGACATCTTGGCTTGCGCGCGTGAGTCGACTTGTCCCATCCGGGCAGACAACCAGAACAAGAAAACCCCGACGGCCGCAAACAGCCACCGGGGTTTTTCCTCTACAGACCCAGGACGAAGCAATCCGCC
>JAUVTH010000250.1 GCA_030601615.1 Gemmatimonadota bacterium | reverse complement strand
TCGATGCCGCCCTCTCCCCCACGCGCCCAGACATCGCAGTCGGCGTAGCGCACTCCCGCCGCGCGGCACATGGAGGCCACGGCCTCTACTTCCTCGTCCGTATCGTCTGCGAAGCGGTTGATGGCGACGACAACGGGAACGCCGAATTGCCTCACGTTCTCCACGTGTGCCATGAGGTTCCGGAAGCCGGCGTCCAGGGTGCCGGGAATCGGCGTTGTCAGTTCGGGCGTGGCCGCCGCGGCGTGATGCTTCATCGCGCGGAGCGTCGCCACGACGACGGCCGCCTCAGGCTTCAGCTCTCCCAGCCGGCACTTGATGTCGAAGAACTTCTCAGCCCCCAGGTCCGACCCGAAGCCCGCCTCGGTCACCACGATGTCGGCCAGTTGCGCACCGGCCCGTGTGGCGATCAGCGAGTTGCAACCATGGGCGATGTTCGCGAACGGGCCGCCGTGAATGAGCGCCGGGCCACCCTCGATCGTCTGAACGAGGTTGGGCGCCAGCGCATCTCGCATCAGCAGGGCCATCGCTCCACCGATATTCAGCTCGCCCGCCGTCGCGAACGATCCGTCGGGACGGGTCCCCAGTACGATCCTGTTTACCCGGTCCTCGAAGTCCGCAAGATCCCGGGAGAGGCAGAAGATGGCCATGATCTCGGAGGCCGCCGTGATCGTGAAGCCGTCCTCCCGAGGAAGCCCACCCAGGGGACCGCCCAGACCGATCACGACGCTACGCAGCGACCGGTCGTTCATGTCGACGGCCCGCTTCCAGTTGATCTTCCGCGTGTCGACCCCGATCGAGTTTCCGCGATGAAGATTGTTGTCAAACACCGCGGAGAGCAGGGAGTGTGCCGAGGTGATCGCGTGAAAATCTCCGGTGAAGTGGAGGTTGATCTCCTCCATCGGCAGAACCTGAGAATAGCCGCCCCCTGCCGCCCCTCCCTTGATCCCGAACACCGGCCCGAGAGATGGTTCCCGGAGGCACAGCATGGTGTTCTTGTTAAGCTTGCGCAGCGCCTGGGCGAGCCCCACACCCACGGTGGACTTCCCCTCTCCTGCCGGAGTGGGCGTCATTCCGGTAAGCAGGACCAGCTTGCCTTTCGCCGGACGTCCCTCGAGTGCCGCCGGAGTGATCTTGGCCATGGTGTGGCCATAGGGTCGCAGGTCGTCGGAGCCCAGCCCGATCTCGGCCGCGACGTCCAGGATCGGCCTCAGTGTGGCATTCTGGGCGATATCGATATCTGTAGGCATGTATGTCCTCCCTTTGACTTCTCTTAAGAACGGCGTGACCGATGTTCGCGCCCACGTCCCTTCAGGGCCTGAATAAGATCCTCAGCGGTAACGGGCACGGCTCCCAGCCGTGTGACCTCGATACCGGCCGCGAGGTTCGCCAGATAGGCAGCCTGTGGCACCGAGCCTCCCGCCAGGAGGCTTACAGCGAGAACCGCCGTAACGGTATCGCCGGCACCCGTGACATCAAAGACCTCTCTGGCCTCCGGCGGCAACAGTCGGGTTTCAGCCGACCGATCCACCAGCAGCATCCCTTGCTCTCCCATTGTCAGCAGGAGACAGTCGCACCTCAGTCGATCGAGCAATGGGCGGAGAGTCGACTCGTCCCGGGGCTCTCTCTCCAATCCGAGGGCGGCCGCCAGCTCACGGGCGTTCGGCTTGAAGATCGTGGCGCCCGGAAACTCGAAAAAATGCCTCAGCTTGGGGTCGACCACTGAGGGCACCCCACGCTCGCGCGCGCGGCCCAGGAGGGCGCGCGACAGTCCCCCCGTAACGACTCCCTTGTCGTAGTCCTCGATCACCAGCGCGTCCGCCCACTCGATCGCTTCCATGGCCCGGGCTTCCAGCTCGGCATACGGACCCGGAGCGATGGCTGCGGGGTCCTCCCTGTCGACACGAAGCATCTGATGGTGACGGGCCAGTATTCTGGTTTTCCGGGTAGTCGGTCTATCCGGGATGACAACGAGATCGTCGGCCCCGACGCCAGCGTCCTCGAGTAGACTTGCAAGTCGCACGCCCGACCCGTCTTCGCCTACTGCGGCGATGAGCCGGCAGGTCGCCCCGAGCGCCGCCACGCCCCTTGCGACATTGGCCGCTCCTCCGGGGGCCGCGGTCTCTTCCTCCACCCGCACGACAGGCACCGGAGCCTCCGGGGAGATCCTGTCGACCGAGCCCGCCAGGTACACGTCCAGCATAGCGTCGCCGACGACGAGCACTCGCCCGCCGCGGGCCGAATCAAGGAGGCTCTGAGCCTCCTCCAGCACTACTAATGGAAAATCTGAGGGCACGATGTCGTCTTGCGTCCGATCTCGATCCCGGGTAACCTGCCCCGAGGATTGTCCGCCGCAGGAAAGCGGCGCAGCGTAACGGTCCTGCAGCAGTTTCGACAGGTCATATTTCGAGCATGAGGCGCGTCGCGCGAAACTAGTCGCGGGGCACAGGGGAGTCAAAGCCTAGGGGGTCGTGAACGCGCCATGAGCCTGAGCGAAACGGCCCGTACTCCGCTGCGCTACATCAACGACACCCTCAAAGGCTGGGCCCACCACACGCAGGAGTACTTCCACCTCCTTGGTCGCAGCCTCCATGCAAGCGTTTCCCGCCCTTTCTACGGCCGTGACCTGGTGATCCAGATGGACGTGATCGGAGTCGGATCCATCGGAATCGTCCTGCTCACGGGTCTGTTCACCGGGATGGTGCTCGCGCTGCAATCGGCGGTCGAAATGAAGCAGTTCGGGGCCACCATATACATCGGTCGGCTGGTGGGCGCGAGCGCCGTGCGGGAGCTCGGTCCCGTGCTTACCGCCCTGATGGTGACGGGCCGGGCGGGCTCCGGCATGGCGGCCGAGATCGGCGCCATGAAGGTTACCGAGCAGGTAGATGCTCTGTACACGATGAGCGTCGACCCTGTCCGCAAGCTCGTCGTTCCCAGATTCCTGGCGGCGATTGTCTGCCTGCCGTTGCTGACCGTGATCACGGACGTGGTCGCCGTGCTCGGCGGTATGCTGATCGCCGTCGTGAAGCTGGACCTGACGGCAGGCCTGTACATGCGCTCAGTCTACCTGACGCTCGCCGAGACGGGCTTCATCTTGCGCTACATCCCGATCGACGTCTTCGCCGGGCTCCTCAAGCCCGTGTTCTTCGGAGCGATCATCGCGATCACGGGATGCTATTTCGGCCTCAAGACGACGGGCGGCACGGAAGGGGTCGGCAGGGCAGCAACCCGCGCGGTCGTCACGACTTCCATCTTCATCCTGACGACGGACTATTTCCTGACCCAGGTTCTCATAGCGCTGTTGGTCGAATGACGTACGA
>JAUVTH010000036.1 GCA_030601615.1 Gemmatimonadota bacterium | reverse complement strand
AGGCTCAAGGAGTCGCATCCAGGCCCCGTTAACATGTGATCAGGGTACGAATAGATACATGTCGAAACTGTCGATCGGAATAGTCGGACTCCCAAACGTCGGAAAGTCCACTTTGTTCCAGGCGCTGACTTCGGTTGCCGTTCCGGCTGAGAATTATCCGTTCTGCACAATCGATCCCAACGTCGGGGTGGTCGAAGTGCCGGATCCTCGCCTGCACATCCTGGCCGATATCGTCAGACCGCCGCGCGTCGTGCCCAACGTGGTGGAGTTCGTAGACATAGCCGGCCTCGTTGCTGGAGCGTCCCGCGGAGAGGGCCTGGGCAACAAGTTCCTCCAGCATATTCGTGAAGTCGACGCGATTGCTCACGTCGTACGTTGCTTCGAGGACCCTTCGGTCGTGGCCACTGGCGACCTGGAGAATCCGAGTGTCGACCGGGAGGTCGTGGAGCTGGAGCTCGAGCTGGCCGACCTGGAGAACGTCCTCGGCACGCTGAACAAGGCCGAGCGGCGAGAGAGAAGTGGAGACAAGGATGCCGGTGTGTTCGCAGGTGCTCTAAGACGCCTCAGGGATGCGCTGGATGAGGGGATTCCGGCCAGGCGAGTGGAGTTGGATCCGGAGGAAGACAAGATGGTTCGGTCGCTGGGGCTTCTGACGAGAAAGCCCGTTCTCTACGTTGCCAACGTCGACGAGCACGAGATGGAACTGGGTTCCCCTCACACGGAGAAGCTGCGAGCGGCGGTCGCACGATACGACCCGGACGCTGCAGTGGTGGAAGTGTGTGCGAGTCTCGAAGCCGAGTTGCTTGCCCTGGAGCCAGAGGAGCGGATCGAATTCCTCGGGGAGCACGGCATCACCGGGAGCGGCCTCGCGCGCCTCGTGCGGGCCGGATTCCGGCTTCTCGGTCTGCAGACCTTCTTCACAATCGGAGACAACGAGGTGCGGGCGTGGACGTTGAGGGCCGGGGGGCGCGCTCCCCAAGCGGCGGGCCGCGTGCATACGGATTTCGAGCGAGGCTTCATCCGGGCGGAAACCATCTCGTTCGATGAATTCAGGGACGTAGGCTCGATGAAAGTGGCGAAAGAGAAGGGACTCGTACGTTCGGAAGGCAAGGAGTACGTTGTGCGCGACGGCGACATACTGCTCTTCCGTACGTCCGCCTGAGAAGCCGTGCCCGGCCCGGCCGTCGATAGCATGGAGACCTGATCCAAGTTAGCTTTGGGTGCGAAACTCCGCAGGCTCGCAGTGCGTATGAGGAGGGCGGCGGTGGTCTTGCCAAAGACGAAGAGAGGCGGCGAGTGAACGATCTTGTTTCAGAGTCCAGTGATGGGGCCTACAGAGAAGGGTTGGGCTATGCCCTGTGGTGCCTCGTGTTCGTGGGCCTCGCTGGAATCCACCGGATCTATCTCGGCAAATACGGAACAGGCATCCTTTACCTGCTCACCTTCGGTCTGTTCGGCATCGGTCAGTTCGTAGATCTGTTTCGAATGAAATCTCTGGTTCAGGACTCGAACATTCGCGAGGGTTATCTACCTCACCCGAGAGTCGTCGGTCAGCTGATGAGTCGGATGACCCCAGCTCCGATCAGCCTCGAGAAACCCTTGCGCCATCGCCTTCTCGACGCAGCTGTGACACACGGCGGCGCTATTTCCGTTACAGATGGTGTAGCTGCGACAGGAGCGACCTTCAGCGAGGTCGAGGCGGAGCTGAAGCAACTGGTGGAGTCCGGTTACGTCGACGTGGATGTACCGCCCGGCAAGACCTATATCGTATATCGGTTCACCGAGCTGAGCTGAGGGAATTCACCGGGTGGGCTATTCTTCCTACCGCACGGCGCCCTGGATGTAGTCACGCAGGTACCGGTTCTCGACTTCCTTCTCCTGCTTCATCGCGTTCACGACATCTCCGATCGAAACCACGCCGGACAGTCGCTCGCCATCCACGATGGGAAGATGGCGTATCCGATTGGTCGTCATGATCCCGGCGGCGTAGTCCACCTGGTCCTCCGCAACTCCCACGACGAGTTCCGTGGTCATCGCGTCGCCGACGAGGGTAGTCGACAACGATCCCGCGTCTTCGGCTGCGAGGCGCAATACGTCCCGTTCGGTGAGGATGCCTTCGATAAGGCCATCCCGCGTGACGATGACCGCCCCGATGTTGTGTTCCACGAGCACCTGCATCGCCTCGTGAACCGTGAGGCTCGGCTCGACGGTCACCACTTCACTTCCCTTACGGTCCAGAACCTCTCGAATCCTCATCCTGCCTCCGGGTTCGGGGTGAAGCGCTGCGTACAGATCCATGATACGAAGAAGGGGGCGGACTCTGAAGCCCGCCCCCTCGGCCACCTGTCCCGTGCTACTCGCCTGAACGCAGTAGATCGTGGATATAATGGGTGGAAGCATCCACATCGGAATACGGCAGGCCGATCAAGCCCAGACTGGGCATTTCGGAATCATGCCCCACGAAGATAAACTCGCGCGTCGCGGGAATGTCATCCGCGTAACGCCAGTCGGCGGCCGTCATGTCCGGTACCTCGATGTTGAAGGTCACGGCGTCAGGTCCCTGCCCCGTTCCGTCGGCGCCATGACATCTCTGACAGGTAAACGACCAGACGACCCCGCCTCTTTCCCAGCGAGCGTTGTCGTTCTCCCACGTGAGCGTGTCGAAGACCGCCGCGTCATACATCTCCGCGGCCTGGGCGACCGAGTCGGCACGAGCCGCCCGAAGGGCCTCTTCCTGATCAACCGCCGGCATTTCCTCGTCGGCACCACCGCCGCAGGCGCTGAGCAGTAGGACCAGGAACAGCCCCACAATCGTCTTATTCATTGCTCTAACCTCTGGGTTCTGGTTTCAGGGTCGAGGTACTCGACCTTCCGCTCGATACGTTCGGCAGCATCGAGATCGTAATCGGCGTCCCACAACGCACGCTCCCATGAGCCATACGTCGGGCCCGGGAGCATCCACCATCGGTCTCCCCAGTAGTCAGCGTAGAGGGCCGTGACTTCTGAGCGCTCGCTGACCGTAAGCCCACCGACGTCCAGGAAATCGTTTAAATCGTCCCCCACCATCATCAGCACACGATGTGTGCCGGCCACGGCCTGCCTGCGGCTAATCTTCGCTCCCGTCCATTCCGGACGCTCACCTCGCGTGAGGATCACGTCCATGTCGTCGCGCACAGGGAACCCTAGGCTCTCGAGGTTCCTGCGCGTCGCCTCCTCCTGAGACGAAAGGCGATTCGTCAGGTAGAACACCGTGATTCCGAGGTTGGTGGCTGCGGTCGCGAAGCCGAGAGCCCCCGGCACTGCTTCCGCGCTCGCCTCATCGACCCACGACGCCCAGGAGGCGCTGTCGTAGACCTGTCCGTCGATCAGCAGTCGCGCCTGGTATGGCGAATTGTCCAGCACGGTCTCATCTACATCTACGATGACGGCCGGCGGCAGGTCGGTGAAGCTGCCCTGCTGCTCGAGAGCTGCCGTGCGAGTAGCGTCATTGAGCGCGGAGGGTAGGCTACGGATGGCAGATTCGTACACCGACCGGCTCACCGCCTCGTACTCAGCGGCCGTCTGGACCCATAGTGTTGCGTCCAGATTCGGTAGTGCCGGTGCTGAGGTCGCGCATCCATAGACCAAGGCGGCCATGACCGCCGGGGCGACCGCAGACAGCTTGCCTCGGAGAGGTTGGTAGCTCACCGGCAAGGGACTCCTGACGACGCGTTGAGATGGCTGGAATATCGCCACAGTCAAGGTCGCAATGCGAGGGGGGAGGCGCAAGAAGCATGATCGCCGTCCTCGCGGGTGCCGGTGGTCCGTTAGCATGGAAGGCGCAACTTGACGGGATGAGGGCCCAGACCCGATTCTAGGCAGTACCCTGCCATGTTATTCGGCGGGCTCGCTACCGCGGCGTTGCAGGCAACTAACCGGGAGGGACAGCGTGAAGGCAAAGCAGGCACGGCTGCTACGTTGGCTCCTTCTCGTGCTTGTCACAGCCGGCGGTGGTTGGCTGGCCTATCGATTCTGTGGCTTGCTTGTGGCTCTTGCGAGCGGAGGATCGCTGGGTTTCCTCCGTCTGCTGGTCGGGGCATATGCGGCCCTGGTCTCCGGTTATGTGTTCTCTTCGCTGATCACGCGCATAGCTCCCGGACGCCACTACTCCGTCGCTGTCGCTCTGGTATTCGTGACGGTGATCATGGCCGCGGCGCTGATGTTGGCGGACAGGTCTGACGTGGGACCTTTGCCCTCCGTTCTACTCGGGACGTCGCTCGTCGTGGGTGCGTTCGGCTATGCGCTGCGCGTTCGAGGCTTCTCCGAGACCGTGTCCGGGCGCGAGGCATAGCAAGCCGCCGTTTCCTAGAAGCTGCCTCCCAGGAACACGGCGTTAGCGAGCAGCCGCGCGCTTCCCTGCCAGAATCCGCGGAAGACGGGTTCATCCAGCACAACGATGACAGCTCCCTTCCCCTTGCGCGTAACGGCGACGGCCACGCTGCCGGCCGCCAATTCCAGGCGCGCGTCCGACATGTAACCACTGAGGAGAGGATGCTCAGCGTATTGTCCCACCGCGACGGTCGACGACCCCACGTCATAGAAGGTGCCATTCGTGCGAAACGTCGGCACTGTCTCCCCGATGCCGAAGGCGAGGGGGTGTGTTGCATCCAGCTCGACTTTCAGAATCGCCCCTCCCACGGAGTGCGCACCGCGAGCGGCGCCGCGCTCCCTCCAGGAGACGCCAGCGGTCAGCGAATCGAGATCGAATGGACGCTCGGTCAGCTCAAGGAGTCCTGCGGCCCCAACGTCGTCGGCCGCGCTCCCCAGGGCTACGAGTCGTCCGCCGGAGCGGAGCCACGAGTCCAGGCTGGTCAGTGTCGAGTCGGAAGTGCTTCCTCCCGCAAACACCAGAACGTCGTATCTCCCCAGGTCCGCGCTCTCCAGGCGCTCCAGATCGAGCAGGGACACGGCGAGTCCCAGATCCTCCGAAAGGAAGCTCCATACTTCGCCCGTACGGGTGGAGCTGGTTCCACGTCCAGTCAGCAGGGCCACCCGGGGCGGGCTCAACAGCCCCGAGCTGCGTCCCCCGAGGTCTGGCCCCTCAGGTGTAAGCCCGGAGATGGTTACGTGAAGCTGTGTGCCTGCCTGCGCCGCAGCCTGGCCCACGAGATGGAATACCGAATCCGGCCCCAACCCCTGCTGGCGGACCGGAATGACGACTGTCCCGGCGGGAAACGGGTCCCGCCCCATGGGCGACTGGGCCATGAAGGGGCGAGTCATGATTCTGGCGGCCAGGCCCTGCTTCTGAAGGCGGCCGAGGAATCGCGCCGAGGCAAGGCCATCCCAGACCACCAGAATCGCCACGGCGTCCGGATGCGCCGAGATAGAATCCGGGGCGCCCCGGTGCACCGGGGCGAGTTCCTGGCCGATCGGAAGATCGCCTGTCCCGATCTCGTAGACGTCGACGTCGAACGCGTGAGGCAGCGTCCAGGCGGAGACGTCATAGAACAGTGAATCCCGGAAGCTCGTCTCACTTCGCAACGCTGCGTCCAGCAGGCGCGCCTGCGGCTGATCGGCCGGCACGACGAGGGCTTCGCCCGGCCCGAGATCCCTGCCTCCGACGGCAACTGGGCCGGCAATCTCATACACGCGTACCCGGTGCAACTGGAGGAGACGAGCCATCTCTAAAGCTCGCAACCGCCCACGGGTCAGGTCCACGACATAGGCTCCGACGCCTCGGTCAGCGGCGAATTGCTCCGCATTCGCGTAGAAGTCCCTCTGCATCTCCAGAAGATCCACCCGAAGGTCTCGAGCAGCAGCCAGGGTGGAGAGAGACGTGGCGAACTGGTTCCGCACGGTGATTGCGTACGAGAGTGGACCGTTCTCGGTCTCGGATTCGCGAGATCGTGAGGACGCCTGCTCGAACAGGATGCCAACCGCTCCGTTTACATCGGGATAGCTGGCTCCCTTGCCGTAATAGAAGTCGTCGAACACCTCCTCCGTGAAATACAGTTGCCCCAGCCGGTCGAGCGCACGGGCATGATAGGCTGCGATCTCCCTCGTGATCTCCTGATTCCGCTCGGGAGTGTTCGGGTGGGTGCGGCTCGGTACGCCTGGTTGGAAGAAGTATGTCGCGTCGCCCCCCATCTCGTGGAAATCAGCCATGAGCTGGGGGCGCCACTCGTGGAACAACCGCAGGCGGGCGCGGCTCTCGGGTTGCCTCGCCGGAAGCCAGTCGCGGTTGAGGTCGAACCAGTAGTGATTCGTTCGACCGCCCGGCCACGGCTCCCGGTGCTCCCTGTCCTGCGAGTCGGTCGTGTGGACTTCTCCCCGATTTCGATTCACCCAGTCGACGAATCGATCTCGCCCGTCAGGGTTGAGCATCGGATCGATCACCACGACGAGGCTGTCAAGGATCGCGTCCACGGCCGGCCCCGAGCCGGCGGCGAGATGGTATAGGGTGAGCAGCGCCGCCTCGGTGCCGCTGGCTTCATTGCCGTGAACGCTGTATCCGAGAAACACGATCGCGGGCATCGCCCCAAGCTCTGCCGGGCTTACGCCGGCCGGATCGTCAGAGATACGACGGTTGGCATCGCGGATGGATTCCAGCCGGTCGTGATTCCGGGGAGAGGTAATGACCGCATGGATGAGGCGCCGGCCTTCGTGGGTCCGCCCGTGCTCGGCGACGGTAACCCGATCGCTTGCACGTGCTATGGCGAAGAAATACTCGACGACCCTGTGGGGCTCCGTGTGGCGCGTTCCCACCACGTACCCCAGCACCACGTCCGGTCTCGGCACCGCATGGTCGTACGTGACGCCTTCGACATGCATAGGAGTGGCAAGAGGTACCTGCTGGGCCAGAGCCGTGGCGGTCGTCACGAATAAAATCGTGACAGCAGAGAGGACACTTCGTCTCACGCGATTACCCCCGTCGAGGAACGGTGGAACGAGTCAGCTCCAGGTACAGGCGGAACCCTGGAGACGAGCGGGATCATACACTCTTCATTGGCGCGAGCGCACGCGGTCCACGAGTGCCCGCGTTTCGGGTGACGGCTCGGCTTCGTATTCCTCGGATAGACGGTGCGCAAAGTGTTCGAACGCTGTCAGGGCGCCGGCACGATCCCCCTGCGCGTCGAGCAACTCGATCAGTCTGTGCAGGCTCGATTCATTAAACGGGTCCAACTCCACGGCCTTCCGTGCCCGGCGCGCAGCTTCCGTATCATCTCCGTCCCGGCAGGCAGCTTCGGCCATCGTCCAGGACAGATCGGAAGCCAACCTCCGAAGCCGTACTCGCTCCACATCCAGCCAGTGCTCGAATTCCGGGGCGTCATCCACGTAGAATCCAGGAAGAAGGTCCCCCCGGTAGATCTGCATGGCCTCGAGCGCAAACCCATCGCGGGCAAGCGTCTGGAACCGGGCAGCGTCTGACTCGATTGCAGCCGGATCGAGTCCTACCTCATCGTCGCCCCGAGTTCGGATCGCCGACGATCCGATTCCTTTCCGCAGGACATACAGGGCCTGACGCAACGAGTGCCTGGCGCTCTCGGAGTCCGAATCCGGCCAGAACAGGCCGATGAGCGAGTCTCGCCGTCGATACCCAGCTTCGGGACCTGCCGCGAGGTAGGCCAATAGAGCCACACGCTTGGGTTGCCTGAGGACGGTGCGTGCCGTTCCAGTGTCACCGACGAGGTCGAGTCCTCCGAGCAAACGCAGGACCAGGCCGGGTCTGCCTGCCGCGCGTGTCTCGACCGAATGAGGGCGCACGCCCGCCACGGGAATGTCGTCGGCGCGAGGCACGCCCGACACCGCCGTCAGCTTTCCGAAGGCCTCGGCCAGCCCACCGCTTGCGGGCCGGTCCCCCGGGGCCTTGGCCAGGCACGCGTCGAGAAGCTCCTGCAACGCAACCGCGGCCTCAACGTCGCGTGACCTCAGTCTGACCGGACTCTGCCGGAGGTGTGCTCGCACGCGGGCGGTCGCCGTTGCCGCATCGTGCGGGCCATCTCCCGTGAGAAGGTGATAGGCGAGCACGCCAAGTGAGTAGACATCCGAGGCCGAAGTCGGCTCCTCGCCAACCAGGAACTCTGGCGCCGAATACCGGAGATCTGTCACGATGTGGCCAGCCGTCGTAATCCGATCGGCAGCCTCGTCCGCCGTGGCGAGAAACGCCGCCAGGCCAAAGTCCGCCAGCAGAACGCGGTCGCCAGGCTGCTCACACAAGATGCTCTCCGGCCGCACGTCGCGATGTACGATTCCGTGTGCGTGGACGGCTGCGAGAGCCCCTCCCACCGAGGCCAGAACGGAGCAGCTCTCCTCCACTTCGAGCCGACCCTTCTCCAGTAGCCGTCCGGCGAGATCCGAGCCACGGATGTACTGCATGACCAGATAGGGAATCTCGGACGACAGGTCACCTACGCGGAAGATCGAAACGACGTTGGGATGGGAAACGCGCGCGAGCGCGCGGGCTTCCCTCCTGAATCGGGCCATGCCCTTGGCCCGCCGGGTGGCGCGGCGATGGAGCACCTTGACCGCGACGAGCCTCTGGAGCGCCGGCTCACGTGCCAGGTAGACCGTCGACAGAGGACCTCCGCCCAGCCGACGCACGATTTCGAGGTCGGGCGACAGCTCCCGCCGCACCTCATCCTCGAATTCAGCCGTCCGGTCAGTAGCCTCCGTCGCTGCCATCCGTGCCTCCAGCCGAAGAATTCAGGCCAGCACGTTCGCCCTGCGGTCTGCGGGGCTGCTCCCAGATGTCTACGGCAGCATGGCCGTGGGAGTGCCAGCCTCTTCGTCGTAGTCCAGGTCGCGGTCCGGCATGTCACCGCCGGGCCCGATCAGATAGTGTTCGAGCCACCGCAGGCTACGGAGATTGTAGTCGAGTCGGGCGGCGGCATTGCGGTTACCATGTCCCTCTCCCGGATAGAAAATCAGCCGAACCGGCGCTCGTCCTCGCAACTTCAGATGCCGGTACATCTCCATCGACTGTCCCGGGTTTACTCTCTTGTCTTCCGTGCCGTGCATGATCAGGAGAGGGGTAGTCGAGCGGTCCGCCCAGTAGACTGGGCTACGCTCGAGGAACAATTCCCAATCGTCCCAGGGCCGGAGCCGGTTGTGGACGAGGAACATCTCGTCGGGGATGTCGCTCGTCCCGACCTTGGAGATCTGGTTGCTGATTCCCACCGCCATGACTCCGGCAGCGAAACGGTCGCTGTAGTACGTCGAGAGCCACGCTGTGGCATAGCCCCCGTACGAACCGCCCGTGACACCGACCTTCTCCGCGTCGACGAGGCCGACATCAATGAAATGGTCGACGCCGTCCACGATGTCGTCGAACTCACGGCCACCCATGTCCGCGTGATCCAGCATGCTGAACTCGACCCCTCTGCCCGTGCTCGCGCGATAGTTGGGATAAAGCACCGCAATGCCTCGCGCGGCGGCAACCTGTCCCGGCCGGGAGTATGACGTCAGCCAGCCGTTTCGGTTGTGCGCCTCCGGCCCTCCGTGCACGTGGACGATGAGTGGGTACGACCGGCCCTCGACTTCGTCCAGAGGTCGGATCAGGATTCCCTCGATCTCCAAGCCGTCCCTGGCCGTCCACCGAACGACCTCTTGCGGGGCCAGGTTCATGTCGGCTAGCCAGGGATTGGAGTCGGTGACGCGAACCGGGGCGTTCTGGCCACGCACGTACACGAACAGGTCCGGCGGGTGTGTCGCAGACTCGCCGGTGAGAGCCATGACGCGTCCCTCACGGGAGAGACTGAACGAAGTAAACACGGCTCCACTCGACGGGACGATCGTCTGACGTCCCGTGCCGTCCCGCCTGACCTCTCCGATTTCAGTCTCGGTGCCCACATCGACCAGATAGCGGATCGTGTTGGCGTCGAGCCAGCGCGCGACCGTAAAATGACCCTCGAATCCCGGAACGAGGTCCGTGATTGCCCCCGTCTCCGCGTCGGCCACGAGCAGCCGGCCTTCCTTGGGGTCGTTGATCGTCTCAGCCGATATGAAAGCCACGTGGCTCCCGTCCGGGCTCCACGATACCTGTCCCAGCTTGCCGGGATTCGCGATTTCCGTGACCACACGCCCAGACGC